>NZ_JACJOV010000154.1:0-60150 GCF_014695745.1 Leptolyngbya sp. FACHB-671
CGCAATGCTCACAACTTCCCGCTCGACCTCGCTTCTGTGAAGGCTCCTAGCATTGTTGGCTAGACTCTAGTCCAGCTCAAGCAAAAGCGCTCCCGAAAGGGGGCGCTTTTTGCTTGAAGCAATGAAGCTTTGATTGAGGTACAACGGATGCATCGGTTGATGAGACAATAAAGTTACATATATAAAAGTGGGAAAAGCCCCAAAAGTTTTTTTGGTGGTGTTACCCCAAAGTTTTGAGGAAACTTAGAAAAATGCTGAAGCGAATTGCAGTCGTCCTGCTAGTTGTATTAAGCCTGAGCTTGCAGAGCTGCGTTTCGGCGGCGGCTGGTTTGAAGGGATATGTCGATAGCTCTGATGGTTACGAGTTCTTATATCCCAATGGTTGGGTCCCGGTTCGCGTTGAAGACGGTCCTGATGTTGTATTTCATGACTTAATTCAAGAAACTGAGAATGTCAGTGTTGTGATTAGCCCGGTGCCCGCTGGCAAGACGTTACAGGAATTAGGGACTCCCAGTGAGGTGGGTTACAAGCTTTCTAAAAATGCGATCGCCCCTCCTGATTCAGGTCGAGAAGCAGAGCTGGTCAATGCTGAGTCAAAGCAGATTGGTGACACAATTTACTATTGGCTGGAGTATGCGGTGAAGCTGCCCAACCAGCAAGAGCGCCACAATTTAGCTAGTGTTGCTGTTCGACGAGGACAGCTATTTACGTTGAACCTCTCTACTACAGAAGGGCGTTGGCCCAAGATGAAAGCCCTGTTTCAGGATGTAGTGAGTTCTTTTTCAGTCTATTAACCTGAGTCGGGTTGTATGGAGGGTGCAGGACGTGAAACATCGCCTAGTCTCTCCACAAAAAATATTATTTTTAGTCCAATGAGAAGTGTCCCCACTTTTGTGCTGGCTTCTGCATCCCCAGCACGACGGCAGTTGCTCCAAGATGCTGGAATTGAGCCCATTGTCCAGGCCAGTGATTTTGACGAATCGCAGGTTCAGGCAACGAACCCAGCAGAATTTGTGCAGCTTCTAGCTCAACGTAAAGCAGAGGTCGTTGCTCCAAAGTTTAACAATGCTTTGGTGATGGGTTGCGATTCGGTGCTGGCGCTAAATTGTGAGATCCATGGAAAGCCTGCAAATCCAGCAGAGGCGATCACCCGCTGGCAGCAAATGCGAGGAAAAGTCGGCGAACTCTACACCGGACACGCCCTGATTGATCAAACTCAGCAGAAGACGTTGGTGCGCTGTCAGGTAACGCGAGTTTTCTTTGCTCAGGTAAGCAATCGCCAAATCGAGGCATACGTCTCTACTGGAGAACCATTAAATTGTGCAGGTTGCTTCGCAATTGATGGACGAGGGGGATTATTTGTTGAAAAACTGGAAGGCTGTCACACTAACGTGATTGGACTGAGCTTACCGCTGCTACGACAGATGTTAGGAGACCTTGGTTACGACGTTGTTGACTTTTGGCAGTAACTTTAGACTACAAGAACCCACAACTCTGCCAATTTAGGATTTGTCCCTTCAATGTTGTCTTTGCTAATTCTTCACTAATCCTCAAAAATACTGATGCATAAACCTTCTTGAGGACCGACAATTGCATCAAATTGGGCAATGCATTACCAGACGTTCAAATTTGAAGTACTCTAGTTCAAACACTTCTGAGAAAAACTGACTCCAAGAAAACTTGCTCCGAGAGAACAGTTATGGCTTACCACAAGTTTGACAAGAGTCTACAAAAGCAACTTTCGAGATCTGCAAGTTCTGAATCTGCAAATTCTGATCCTAATTTCAGGATTAGGGCTTTACAATAGCATCACACTAAGTCGTACTTGGCGCTAATATTGAAGCTATCTGTCTCCCTAGATCCACTTAGCAGATCCCATTAGATCCACCCAACTTGCTTCAACCGAATGGATTGTTCTATTGCAACGCTGTCTAATCTGCGCTCTTCTGCTCAGCATCAGACTCATTTGGGTCAACTGTGCGGTTCTAGAAAGCTGTTTCGCGATCGCTACAGGATCGTTCGTGCGTTAGGACGAGGCGGCTTTGGGGTGACATTCCTTGCAAGAGACATGACTCTGCCAGGTACACCCCTGTGCGTGATTAAGCAGCTTTGCCCTAAGGTTAGCAATCCAGCCATCCTTGAGCGAGCTAAAGAGCGGTTTGAGCGTGAAGCCAAGACCCTAAGCCAGTTGGGTAGCCATGCTCAGGTGCCACAGCTCTTAGACTATTTTGAGCTAGACGGCGAGTTTTACCTGATTCAGGAATACATCAAGGGTTGTACATTAGCCAAAGAGGTAAAAAATGGCGGCGTTCAGTCTGAGGCAGCAGTTAAGCAGTTTTTACGGGAAATTTTGCCCGTTCTAGACTACATTCATCGCCACAAGGTAATCCACCGCGATATCAAACCCCCTAACATCATTCGCTGTCAGGATGATGGTCGTCTTGTGCTGATTGACTTTGGCGCGGTCAAGGAACAGATTGCTCAGGCTAGCGAGGTGACTCAGAAAGCAACTACTACCAATTTTGTCGGTACCGTTGGCTTTGCCCCTCCAGAGCAGCTTTCTTTGAGACCGTTGTATGCCAGTGATATTTATGCGATTGGGGTGACGTGTCTGTATCTGTTAACGGGCAAGCCGCCGCTAGAGTTTGACTACGATCCTGCAACGGCTGAGATCTGCTGGCAGGAGTTTGTGCAGGTGAGCGACCACTTTGCTGTCATCCTGGGCAAGATGCTGAAAATTTCTCCTCGCGATCGCTACCGTTCTGCTAAGCAAATCCTCCGGGCTCTCGACTTAGAACCCCATCTCGATCAGCTAGCCGACTGCATGAACACCCAGCGGCGTTTGGCTAATCCAGAGCAGGAGGAAGCTACTAGCTCAGATGGCTACGTTTCTCCAATTTCTCGCACAGCCGCAGCCATTCGAGATTGGCGGACACGGTTGCAGGACAAGGAGCATAAGCAAAACCTTGACCTGGGAAACTGTTTGGCTAACGGTTATCGCAGCTAAGTCTTCAGGAAATTCAGGGAACAGTTTTAGAAAATTGTCGGCTCCAGGTCAGAATTTCCTCGTTGACTTGCTGCGATCGCTCCTCATAAAGAAAATGTCCCGTCTCCGGGATTTCTACCATTTGCAGTAGCGGATTAAGCGCTGGAAGTTGCCTTCCCCAAGCCAGGGGAATAATTTTATCTTGCTCCCCCCACAGCATCAGAGTAGGAGCTTGAAGCTGTGGCAACAACAGCTTTGTTTGAGGGCTAAAGTTCGTCTTAGTTCTAGCTTGGGAGAGCCGACAAAATGCCTGAGCCGCGCCCCTATCTAAGGCTGGCGCAACAAAACTGGCAACCGCCTCTTCCGTTACATTCTCGGGATTGATATAGGCTAATCGCAAAATTGACCTTAAAACATTGGGGCGACGAATCAGGTTAAATAGCGGTCGAATCAGCAAGGGTGAGGAAAAAGCTCCTTCCAGCGTATTTACAATCGGCTGAAGCCATCCAGGGAGCGTTTCCTGACGAGCAGCGGGCAGTGTAATCAGCACTAATCCCCGAATCATCTCTGGGTGCGCGACGGCTGCGGTTAAGGACACTAATGCTCCTAAAGAATGACCAACCAGTATCACTGGCTGTCCGATTAAGGTGCGCCAGAAATCGTAAACCTGATCGACCCACAAATCGACGCGATAGGGCGCTGCTGCTTTTTCAGAAGCCCCAAAGCCTAACATATCCAGGGCGTAAATGGTGTGGGACTGGCTCAGAGGAACAAGGTTGGAGTGCCACTGAGCGATCGCCGAACCAAAACCGTGTAAAAACAGTAGCGGTGGCGCAGTTGGGTCAGCCGTTTTAGCAGCCCGAATGTAGGTATAGCGAGTTTGCCAGCCTCGCCAAACCCAATCTCGCTGAAAGCCCATCTGAGCCTGCCAAGGTTGGACTAATGGTTTGATCGGCATATTAAGTAGGTTTTTGCACGTGCCATCTCTATTCCATCTCTATTGTAGGTTGGTGAAGCAAAGCGAAACCTAAGGCTTACAAGGGTTTTGCTGCATCAAACCAAACTACCTACTTCCGCTACAGATCAGCAAAAGTGAATTTCTACAGGTTTCATCCCGGTTACTGTGAAAGGACTTTAAACTTTAGATAGATGTAGAGGAATGTCTAAAATTCTTTCGTCAACTGTTCCAGCCAGCCAGACTGGTACAGATTGCAAGCTAGTTTCAGGAAAAACAGCATAAATTGTGAATATCATCCCAATCAGAAAGCCATCAGCGCGGTTGGGCAAAAAGGCGCTTGATCAATGTCAACTCATTATCGCCACGCTAGTGAATATCTGGAATGCTTGCTGCAACCTCAGCTAGATGGGTTGCCGCCCTCGCAGACCAATCTTGAACAGCTGAAGCAACAGCTTGCAGCTAAGCAAACCCATCCATCGCCCAAGATACCCGGTGGGTCACGCTTAACTCCCGAAACCATTGCGCGGCGTTGGCAAATTCTTCAGGCAGAGCCTATGACTCAGGCAGCTTTAGCCGATGCTCAGACGCTACAGCAAATGGAGTGCTATCGCCGCAATATCGAAAACTTCATCGGTACAGTCAAGGTTCCAGTAGGGGTGGCTGGACCACTGCGGGTCAATGGGCTGTTTGCTCAGGGTGACTACTACATTCCCTTGGCGACGACTGAGGCAGCATTGGTTGCCTCTTACCATCGCGGCAGTCAACTGATTAGCGAGTCAGGAGGCTGTACCGCAGTCTTGCTGAATGAAGGGGTTAGCCGTGCGCCTGGGTTTGCTTTTTGCAACTTGGCAGAAGTGGGGCAGTTTATGGTGTGGGCGATCGCCCACCAGCCTCAATTCAAACAATGCGCCGAATCCACAACCCGCTACGGCAAACTCACTGACTTGCGGATCACGGTCGAAGGCAATCACGTCTATCTCGACTTCCAGTTCACCACAGGTGATGCGGCCGGACAAAACATGGCGACGATCGCAACTCAGGCAATTTTGGACTACATTCAAGCTCACTCTCCGATTCAGCCTCAGTATTCGTTTGTTGAAGCGAATTTATCTGGAGACAAAAAAGCCAGCGCCCAATCCTTTCTCTCAATACGTGGCAAAAAAGTCACCGCTGAAGTGACCCTCCCCGCAGACTTGGTGCAAAAGCGGCTGCACACGACCCCAAAGCAGATGGTCAACTACTGGCAGATGTCGGCGATCGGCGGCACTTTAACGGGCACAATTGGCATTCAGGGGCACTACGCGAATGGGTTAGCTGCACTGTATATTGCTTGTGGGCAAGATGCTGCCTGCGTTGCTGAATCTGCCGTTGGAGTCACCCGCTTTGAAGTTACCGAAACTGGGGCACTCTATGCTGCGGTGACACTACCAAACCTGATCGTGGGCACGGTGGGAGGAGGCACAAGCTTACCTAGCCAGCAGGCATGTCTAGAAATTTTGGGGCTAGCTGGAGCCGGTAATGCCAAGGCTTTTGCTGAAGTCGGTGCAGGGCTGCTATTGGCAGGAGAGTTGTCTATCATTGGAGCGCTTTGCTCTGGTGAGTTTACCCGTGCCCATCAACGACTTGCCCGTGGCAAAGCAGCTCAATCTGTGGCTCAACCTAAAGAAACCTGATCAAATCCGTAAACATGTTCGAACGATTGCAAAACATTTTGGGACGCTGGTGGACGTATTTACAAGAACGGTTCCCCTTAGTAAAAAACGGACTGCTGATTGCTTGTTTTAGCTTTTCTGCAGTCAGCTATTCAGCCTTGCTGCGCGGACCAATTGAAGGTAGAACATCTCTACAAACTTTTGGAGCAGCTTGCATTGCTTTCCTAATTACCTTCTTATTTTTTCTCCAATTACGCATTGCCGACGAATTTAAAGATTATGCCGATGATTTCCGCTATCGCCCTTACCGTGCCGTACCGCGAGGTCTAGTCTCGCTCAAGGAACTGGGCATTGTTGGCATTAGCAGCGCCTTTATTCAGTTAGGGTTAACACTGGCGCTGTCTCCCTTTTTGGCACCACTTTTGCTGTTGGTGTGGGGCTATCTCGGTCTGATGACCAAAGAGTTTTTTGTACCCGCATGGCTCAAGGGTCATCCCGTTGTGTATATGCTGAGCCACATGGTGATTATGCCACTGATTGCGCTGTCTGCGACCGCTTGTGATTGGCTGTCAGCAGGCGTTGCACCATCGCAAGGGGTAGTATGGTTTGCCGTCGTCAGCTATTTAATTGGGTTGGTACTTGAGATCGGGCGCAAAATTCGTGCTCCCAAGGATGAGGAACGAGGTGTAGAGACCTATTCTGCCTTGTGGGGGCGACAGAACGCAGTTAGAGCCTGGTTGGGTGCGATTTGGCTGACCACACTTGCTTCTCTTTTGGCAGCGCTGTATATCCGTTTTGCCCCACTGTTCACCATTGTGTTGCTGTTGTTGTTGACAGCGGCAGTGTTTGTGGCGTGGCGGTTTTGGTATCACCCCGTGCGGCAGTGGGCAACGAGAATTGATCTGGTATCTGGGGTTTGGGCATTAACCATTTATCTATGTTTGGGAATTGTTCCAGTACTGCTGCGGGAATTTGCCAGTTAAGGCTGGTCTAAGTCGATCCAGGAGGGTTCGATGAGCTTTATTCTTCAAGCCAGTGATGCAAATGCGGCTAATCAGCTTGGGGGCAAGGCTGGTGCACTGGCAGCATTAGCCCCAAAAAAATTACCAATTCCTGGCTGGTTTGTCGTAACTCCAACTGCGTTTGACCGGAGTTTAGCTGATCGCGGTTTAGCTGATCACAGTTTGATTGAGGCTGAGCGATCGCCCCTTACCCCAACGGAGGTTCGCACAGCCCTTGACAACCTTCACCTCAGTGAATCTGTTCAAGCCGAATTGAGAACTGCTCTAGCTGCACTTTGTCCTAAAGGCGAACGAGTCGCTGTGCGATCTTCAGCCATTGACGAAGACGGAGCGCAGCACTCCTTCGCAGGACAACTGGATAGTTTCTTGTTTGTCGAACCGCAAGACGTAGCAAAACGGATTGTAGACGTGTGGCGATCGGGATTTAGCGATCGCCTGCTCGTCTACCGTCAGGAAAACCAGCTTGATCTCCCTACGGCTCCAGCGGTGCTGGTTCAGGTAATGGTAGATGCCCAAGTTTCGGGGGTTGCCTTTAGCGCCAATCCCGTGACTGGGCAAAGAGCGATCGCCCTAGTTTCAGCCGTTTATGGACTGGGAACAGCCCTGGTATCGGGAGAAGTGGATGCAGATAGCTATCAAGTAAATCGGGCAGGTGAAATCGTGAGTCAGCAGATCGCAGAAAAGCGATCGGCGCACCGCTATGTTCCCGACCGTCAAGAAATTGCGTCAGTCGAAGTGGATTCAGTGCTGGTTCAGCAGCCCGTTCTCACCGATGAGCAAGTTCGGGCGATCGCCAACCTTGCCCGTCAAGTTGAAGCGCACTTTGGTCGTCCCCAGGATATCGAATGGGCGATCGACCCATCCGGCAAGCTGTATTTGCTACAAGCCCGACCGATTACCGCTCTGGCGCAGATGCCCGACCCTGACGGAGTGCTAAATCTCTGGGACAACAGCAACATTGCTGAAAGCTATGGCGGAGTTACTACTCCGCTGACCTTTTCCTTTGCCCGTCGCGCCTATGAGGAAGTTTATCGTCAGTTTTGCCGAATCATGAGCGTGCCAGAAGGGGCGATCGCCCAGCACGACAGCACCTTCCGCCGCATGTTGGGCTTAGTGCAGGGACGCATCTACTACAACCTGTTGAGCTGGTATCGGGTGCTGGCACTGCTGCCCGGATTCAGCGTCAACCGCCGCCTTATGGAGCAAATGATGGGCGTTCGGGAAGAACTGCCTGCCGAGATTCTGACAGAGCTAACCGGAGCAAACTGGAAAGCCCGGTTACAGGACAGTTTTCGGTTAGTTAGCAGCATTGCAGGGCTGCTGAAAAACTATTTCACCCTGCCCCAGCAAATTCAACGATTTTATCAACGGTTAGAACGGGCGTTAAACCTATCTCATCTTCCGGCTGGTTTAGCGGAAATGCGACCCGATGAACTGGCAACCTATTACCGCAGCCTGGAGAGACAACTGCTCACCCGCTGGGATGCACCGCTGGTCAACGATTTCTTTGCGATGATCTTTTACGGCGTGTTGCGAAAACTGACGACTCAGTGGTGTAGTGACACGGAGGGAACGCTGCAAAACGATCTGGTCAGCGGTGAGGGGGGCGTGATCAGCGCAGAACCTGCCCATAGAGTGCAGCAGCTTGCGGCGATCGCAACTCAAGATCAAACGTTTGTACAACTGCTGTGCACGGGATCGCTCGAGCAGATTCTCCCTCAAATAGAACTGATCCCAGCTTTTCATCAGCCGTATCAGGAATATTTGCAGAAATTTGGCGATCGCTGTCTAGAAGAACTCAAGCTCGAAAGCCCCACTCTTTATGATGATCCTCTGGTGCTGTTGCGATCGGTGGGACAACTGGCGCAGTCTCAAACTCAAAGTTTCCCTTTTCAACGGGAATTTAAGGAGCTCAACGCAACCACTTCCCTAAGACAACAAGCCGAGGCAACGGTAAAACAATCTCTCCAAGGACATCCTTTACGCCGTCTGATTTTCTCTTGGGTGTTGAAAAATGCTAGGGAACGAGTGCGCGATCGCGAAAACCTGCGATTTGAACGCACTCGCCTGTTTGGTCGTACCCGCCAGGTATTTGTAGAACTGGGCAAACGTTTCTATGGGCAGGACGCACTAAGCTCACCTAGAGATATTTTTTACCTGGAATTGAACGAAATCCTCAGTTTCATTGACGGTACTGCGACCTGCACTGACTTAAAAGGATTGGTCGCTCTACGACAGGCAGAATTTGCACGCTATCGGCAGTTGCCTGCTCCGGGCGATCGCTTTGAAACTCACGGTATCGTCTACCAAAACTCGTTCCACCCTAAAGCTGCAGTAAAACCTGCTAGCGGAGACTCTTTAAAGGGCACAGGTTGCTGTCCTGGAATCGTTCGCGCTCCCGTGCAGGTGATCACTGATCCCAGACAGGCAACTCTTCGCCAGGGAAGCATTTTAGTTGCAGAGCGCACCGATCCCGGTTGGATTATGCTGTTTCCGGCAGCAGCAGGGCTGTTGGTCGAGCGGGGTAGTTTGCTGTCTCATTCTGCAATCGTGGCACGGGAGATGGGCATTCCAGCGATCGTCTCGATTCCCCAGGTGACTCAGTGGCTCAAAGATGGCGACTGGGTAGAGATGGACGGCAGCACGGGGATCGTGCGACGGATCGCGGTGGAGGCGATCGCCCAGGACTATTCCCAAGAAATTACCCCTTCCCCCAATTCGTCTGATTCTGCCTCACCTCTGGTGGAGGTCGGCAATGGACAGTGAAATTGCAGCCCGCGCTGACTTTTCTCAAATTCGCTACGCTCAGGTTTGGGAAGATGCCGATATCTTGCTGAAAGCGTTAGACATTCAGCCAGGACAGGTGTGTCTATCCATTGCCTCAGCTGGGGATAACGCTCTGGCAATGCTGAGCCGCAGTCCAGAGCGAGTGATTGCCCTAGACCTCAGCCCTGCTCAGCTTGCTTGCCTGGAACTGCGAGTCGCCGCTTATCAAGAACTTAGTCATGATGAACTGCTGATTCTAATTGGGTCTCGATCGGGTAAAGATCGAGAAGCCCTATATCAATGCTGTCGTAAGCAGCTTTCGGGCGATGTGCAGCAGTTTTGGGATCGTAGGAGTACCGCAATTCGCAAAGGCATCGGTGAGGCTGGACGATTTGAACGTTACTTCGCTATCTTTCGTCGCTACATTTTGCCTCTGATCCATCACCGAGAACAAGTGAATCGCTTGCTCAAAGGCGGCACTCTCGAACAACGCCAAACTTTCTATCAGCAAGACTGGGACACCTGGCGCTGGCGATCGCTGTTTCGCCTGTTCTTCTCGCGCTTTGTGATGGGACTGGGACGCGATCCCAGCTTCTTCAAATATGTGGAAGGTCGTGTGGGCGATCGCATTCTAGAAAGAACCCGTTATGCCCTCACTGCCTTAGATCCAGCCGAGAACCCTTACCTCCAGTGGATTCTCACCGGGCAGCACCTCACCGCCTTACCCTACGCCCTGCGTCCAGAAAACTTTGACGCAATTCGCAATAACCTCGATCGCCTGGAATGGCACTGCACTTCCCTGGAGAACTTCTTAGACACCGTTAGCGAGAACGCCATCAACCACTACAACCTCAGTGACATCTTTGAATATCTCTCGCCTGACCACTATCACCAACTGCTGCAACGCCTAGTCAAAGCAGGTCGCCTCGGCGGACGGTTAGCCTACTGGAATATGCTTGTGCCTCGCAGCAGACCTGCAGCAATGGCAGACCAACTCCAACCGCTGACGGAACTAGCACAATCCCTCCACGCTCAGGATAAAGCCTTCTTCTACAGCGCCTTCATCGTAGAGGAAATCATCAAATGACCCCTTCCTCTCTGTCCCTCTTCCCTCTCTCCGCCTCACTGAACCCTTGGCTTGCAATGGGCTTAGTTCTATCTACGCTGGTCGGGCTAATGATTGGACTGCGAGTTTATCAGTACCACTTCTCCCCTCATCCAGAACTGGTGCGGAAGTTGCTGCACATTCTAATGGGGCTGATCACGCTCAGCTTTCCCTGGCTGTTTAGCGAAACGCTGCCCGTGCTGGTGCTAGCCGGGATCGCTATTGTTTGGTTGCTGGCACTGCGACTCTACAAACCACTAACAATCCGACTAGGCAGCGTCTTAGGCGGCGTGGGCAGGCGATCGCTCGGTGAAATTTACTTTCCCATTTCCGTAGGCGTATTGTTTTTGCTGTCGCAGGGCGACCCGCTGCTGTTTTGCATTCCCATGCTGATCCTGACCTTAGCAGACGCAGTCGCAGCAGTAATTGGCGTGCGTTATGGGCAATTTCACTACACCACTACGGATGGATACAAGAGCGCAGAAGGTTCTATCACCTTTTTCACAATTGCCTTTCTTAGTGTTCACATTCCGCTGTTGCTGTTGACTGATATTGGACGGGCAGAAACCCTGCTGATTGCGCTAATTCTGGGACTGTTGGTGATGCTAATTGAGGCGATCGCCTGGCAGGGATTAGACAACCTGTTCATTCCTCTAGGCGGCTTCATTTTGCTGAAGCTTTATCTGGAAATGGATGCGTTGACGCTACTTGTGCGGCTCATTGTCACCCTGATTTTGGTCACGTTTGTGCTGTGCTGGCGACAGCGCACTACGCTCGACGACAGTGCGCTGCTGGGAACTGCTTTCATCGGCTATCTCAGTTGGACCCTGGGCGGGTGGCAATGGCTGCTGGCACCCGCCATTTTGTTTCTTACCTATCCACTGCTCATTTCCTGGATTAAGCAGCGAGAAATCCCACTTACGCCAGAAGAGCGACAGGCAATGCCCTGGCTACCGTCAGAAAGTGATTCCAAAAGTCCGAATGCCCATTGGGAGAGAATTCACAACATCTATGCCGTGTTGAGTGTTGCGGCTGCGGGGTTGTTCTGGTTATTTCTATTTGGCATATTCAATCGCCCCGAATTTCTCTACCCCTACACCCTCTCCTTTGCTGCAAACCTTGCCATCATCGGCATCGCTGGCATGTCTCCTTTGAACTACTGGAAACCCACTAATCTGACGCTGCTAACTACCTATGTGGTTAAAGGGTGGCTACTCATGTTTGCTCCGTTGCTGTTGTTAGAAGGACTATCCCTTACGTCTGTCTTCTGCGTACTGGTGTCGCTGGTGGGCATTGCTTTACCTGCGATCGCCTACTATTTCACCCAACCTTTTCTGCGAAAACGCCCTACCGATACGCTCAACTGGCTCTGTCGTGCTGGATATACAGCGATCGGGTCGCTTCTAGGGTTAGCTCCATATCTGTTGCGGTTTTAGAGCTTGGCTCCAATGTACCAATTTCTTCAGATTGAGAACTCAAATCAGCTTACAGAATTATCCAGGTTGAGTGGGCTGTCTGCTTTGGATGCTCAAAGTTTTGTGAGCCATTCGCCGGATGCTCATTGGGTGTTAGTCGAGGAGGGAGCGATTGCCGGGCGCTGCTCTCTTTGGTGGAGAAATGTTCCCCCTTATCCTGAGCAGAAACTAGGATTAATCGGGCACTACGCAGTTCAGAATGCGGACGCTGCTCATCGATTGCTCGACCATGCCTGCCAGCAGTTGTTGGAACAGGGCTGCACAATGGCAGTCGCCCCGATAGATGGCAATACCTGGCGACGCTATCGGTTGCTGAGCGAGCGGGGCAGTGAGCCAGTTTTCTTTTTGGAGCCGGATAATCCAGATGAATGGCGCGATCAGGTTCGGGCAAAGGGGTTTACAGTGCTGACTCACTATAGCTCTGCTATGAATTCTGATTTGACTCAGCAAGATTCTCGATTGGAACGGGTTGCAGGGCGGCTAGAAGAATTGGAAGTAAGGGTGCGATCGCTCAACCTCCAGCAGTTTGGCTCAGAGCTAGAAAAAATTTATCGCCTCTGTCTCACCAGTTTTCGCCAAAATTTTCTTTACACGCCGATTGCTTTCCCTGAGTTCGCCGCTCAGTACAGTCAGATACTTCCCCACCTTCAGCCTGAGTTGGTGCTGATGGCAGAGCATGAGGGGCGATTGGTTGGCTTTTTGTTTGCGATCCCCGATCTATTCCAGGCAAAGCGGGGCGAGAAAATTAGTACCGTCATCATCAAAACAGTAGCGGTGTTGCCCGATCGCCAATATGCCGGACTGGGAAATTTTTTGGTTGCTGAATGTCAGGCGATCGCCCACCAACGAGGTTACAGCCGCGCCATTCATGCTCTGATGCACGATGAAAACAATTCTCGTAGCTTGAGCCGCCACTATGCTCAGACGATTCGTGGCTACACCCTATTTGCCAAGTCGCTCACTCCATAAAATGGCTCAATGAATATTGCTGAAATCCTTCAGAGTCAGGCAAAAACTCAACCTGATACAGTAGCCATCATCGATCCTCGATTTGGCTCTCTAACATTTGCAGAGTTGCTACAGTTCGCAAATCAGGCTGCCGCGCTGTTGCAGCAGTCAGGACTGAGGGCCGGTGATGCAGCATTGATTTTCCAGCCCATGTCAGCACAGCTTTATGTGGCGCTGATGGCAGTCTTCCAACTGGGAATGGTAGCCATGTTCCTCGATCCATCTGCCGGACAGGAACATCTGGAACGGTGCTGCGCCCTCTATCCGCCTCAGGCACTCATTGCCAGTTCTAAAGCGCATTTGCTGAGGGTGCGATCGCCTGCTCTCCAGCAAATTTCAGTTAAATACTCAATCGGTTTCCCCGTTCCCGGTGCGAAACGCTGGGAATCGGCTCAGAGGTTACAACCGCTGACCCAAATTGCTTCTATTACGGCAGACACGCCAGCCCTGTTGACCTTCACTAGTGGCAGCACCGGGCAACCCAAGGCAGTAGTGCGATCGCACGGATTCTTAATTGCTCAGCATCGAGTTCTCCAGAAAAATCTGGAACTAACCGCTGGAAAAATTGACCTAACTACCTTGCCCATCTTTGCTCTAGCGAATTTGGCATCTGGCGTAACCAGCTTGATCCCCAATGCAAACCTACGCTTTCCAGGCAAGGTGAATGCCAGTCATGTGGTCCAGCAGATTCAAACTTACCAGCCTCACAGCACCGCTGCTTCTCCTGCATTTCTGGCGCGTCTGGTAGAGCACTGCCAAACCCAAAAACTAACCCTGCCTAGCTTTGAAAACATCTTCAGTGGGGGTGCGCCTGTCTTTCCGCAACTGTTAGAACAATTGCAGCAAATCGCCCCTCAAGCTAAAGTTACCGCTGTCTACGGCTCCACCGAAGCCGAGCCGATCGCCCACATTTCGCGGCAGCAAATCCAGCCTCATGACCTGGAGCAAATGGCTCAGGGACAGGGACTACTTGCAGGCTTGCCCGTACCCGAAATTCAACTGCGAATCTTGCCGCATCAGTGGGGAAATCCCATCGGTGCCTATTCTCAAACCGAATTTGATGCAGTCTGTCTACCCCCAAAGCAAGCAGGGGAAATCGTCGTTAGGGGCGCGCACGTTCTGTCTAGCTACCTGCACGAACGAGGCAATGAAGAAACCAAATTCCAGGTGAATGGAGTCATCTGGCACCGCACCGGCGACGAAGGCTACCTGGATACTCAAGGACGGGTGTGGCTGCTAGGGCGCTGTAGTGCCCGAATTCAGGACAAGTTGGGTATTCTTTATCCTTTCGCTGTTGAGACAGCCGCCTCTTTGCATCCAGCCATTCGCCGAACGGCAGTGGTGCAGCAGAATGAGCAGAGAGTGTTAGTGATTGAGCCCAAGTCGGGCGTTACGAGTAAAGGCTGGACGAATGTAGACGATCAGCGATCGCCCCTCCATGCACTCCACAAAACTCTTGTCTGGGCACAAATCCAAAACTACAAAATCGTCAAAAAAATCCCAGTAGACAAACGCCACAATGCTAAAGTCGATTACCCAAAGCTGCGGCAGCTTTTGGATAATAGGAATTAAGGCTTTCCCAAACCTCCATCCCCAATGAAAACCCTGCTAATTTTTCTCGTTCGCGGCTATCAGCTGCTGATCTCGCCGCTTTTTCCGCCGACCTGTCGGTTTCAGCCGACTTGTTCCCAATACGCGATTGAGGCGATCGCTCAACATGGCGCACTACGGGGAGGCTGGCTGGCAGCCCAACGCATTCTACGGTGCCATCCGTTTCACCCGGGTGGATATGATCCTGTTCCACTCAAAGTTCAACCTCAAACAGATGCAGAACCCCAAAAACATAGAGACGACGCAGTCTAGCTGCTGGTCAAACCTCAAGCTCAGTGAGCACTAGCTTTCGGACTTCTTTAGCTTTAGTGGGCTGTTTGCGGGCAGACATGGCTCGTGCCAAAATGCCCCAGGCTGACGGAGAAAGAAATGCGGGTGTAGCTAGCTTTAAGGCCACCAACAGTTTTCTCTGCTTTAGAGCAACAAGTCCCCAATGCAGCTTCAAATAATCTTGAATTGCGGACAGAGAAGGAATACTAGCCTGATGTTTTTCACTCACCAGTGAATAAATCTTGCGCTTCATCAAAATGTTAGTATCCAACCGCTTCTGCAAAGAAAACTTACGGTTTTGTGCCCCTTGCCAAATCGTGCGGTAGCTTAAGTAGCGGTTGATAAAAATTGCATCACCAAACTGAGCAATCTTGATCCAAGAGTCAATATCGTCACAGTTAGCATCTAGGCTCGAATCCCAACCGCCTGATTTAAGGAAAGCATCGCGTCGGAAAGCAACCTGAACGGGTGTTCCAAAGGGCACTTTCTCCAATAACATGCCGTAGTGGATGTCCTCTTGGGGAACGTAAAAGAATCTACCAGGTCCAGTCTGCCGAGTTCTACTCAGTTCGACCTCGTTTTCATCTACCTGAATCGCTTGACAAGAACAAATGACCGCTTGGGGACGCATGGCGATCGCTCGTTTCATCTCAGCGATGCACTGCAAGTCTAAATAGTCATCATCGTCAATCAGCTTGACCCAGTCTCCCTGAGCTACTTTGACTCCAATATTGATGGAAGCTGAGTGTCCTACGTTTTTAGTGTTGCGATGATAGATAACGCGATCGCCCAAACTGGTGACATATGCCTCAGTCTCATCGGTTGAACAGTCATCTACAACCACGACCTCAGAAGGTACAGTCTGAGCTAATGCTGATTCGACTGCTCGTTTGAGTAAAGAGACGCGATTATACGTGGTGATCACAATCGTGAACTTCAACACTAGATCTCACTCCTTGGCGAGGTATTGAGGATAGAATGCCCTACTGAAACAACGTAAGCTACTAGTCGACTAATCGAGCTTCTCCGTGAAAAACTCAACTAGATAAGTAGCCTGAGCCCTAAACTAGTGAGATTCAAGCAGTAAGGTCGTATAAGAACTTTCCATCAAGTTACCAAAATAGATGAACTGAAACAGTACCGCAGGTAAATTGGGGTGAGCTGCACTCAATTTGCAAAACCGAGGCGCTTACTGATGCTCAAAGCATAACCGGCACATTTGAGATGACATTGCAGAACCCGATCTGGCTACCCTGATTACCTTCAGCCTACTCAAGCTAGACTTCTATGACTCCCAAAATCAAGAAAGAGTTGCAGCCTTTCGCTTTAAAGTCTGGCTTTTAAGAATTGTTTCCTTTAGACGTTCCTGACTTGACGAATTCCACCAGTAGTATACGGGATTTTCCCTTTAGTCACCCCCGCCCGAAGGCTGAGGCTATCAGAGAAAACAAGTTGATGTAAAGCTACCATGAAGTCCGTAGGGAATATGATGCTTTAACTGCAGTCGAGCCACAGGTTCCTTTGTCAAATCTTTAGCATCCAAAATGACCAACTCAGAGCGCTCCATCTTCGCGTCGTAGACCAGTGTAAGCACCCATCCCCGATCTTCATCGTCTAATGCTTTACCATTTGCCTCAAATTGTTCGGTCGCAGACGTAGCGGGTGGGCGAGGCACAAAGATAGGTTCGCCGACATAGCCGTGCGGTGCAGCGCTCCATACTTGCCGCTTACCTGAAACCATATCTATTTTGAGAATTGCCTGAAGTGGCGCGTTGCCCTCAGCAGCATGGGCAGCGCCAAGATAAACATAGCGGTAGGGACGTCCAACCCGATTAGGATGCACAAAGGGAAATTCGCAGCAGCGGCTTTCGATTGACTGTCGCTCGACGGTATTAGCTTTGAGGTCAAGTCGAAAGCGCCAAAGCTGCCCCGGCTCTAGCTCCTCAAATTTGACCTGACGGTAATCTGCATTTGGCTCGACCGACGGAAGCGCGCCGTAACAAACAGAATCGACGTACAGATAGCCATCCTGCTCAAAGGCATTGGCATGGTGAAATACAAAGCCTGACTGAGTAGACAAAGTCTGCACAGGGGCTGAGCCGTGGCGCGGGATGACAATGATTTGAGTGGGGCGATCGCCCTGAAACTGAATACATTCCCCCGGACCCCGTAACCCCACCACAAATGGCACTGGATTGAAGTGAACCGGGTTTTGGAAAAAGATGCAGTAGTTTGGCGTAATTGCAAAGTCGTGGATGAAAGCAAAACCAGGAACCGCGTGAGCGTGTTGACGAATTACTTTGCACTGCTCGTCCAGCTCAAAGATGGTAATTGTCGTAGAAAGCCCCGGCTTAATCGAGAAGTTAACCAGGCAGGGTGCACCCCCATCTTCAGCGCAGGATGGGTCAATGCAGGGATGAGCAGCAAAGGCTGAGCCTGGCTTCAACACTCCGTCTAGGTGATCAATTCCGATAGTTTCGAGTGTATGGGGATCAAGTCGGTGCGGTTCTGCGGCTTCCCACAGGGCTAGTAGTTTGCCGCCCCAGTAGATCACTTGAGTGTTGGCGATATTTTTCAACCGAAAGTCAAAGGCGTTGGCTAGCCAGCCTCCTGGCTTTTGGGTGCCAAATACGCCTCGATAAAGAATTTTTTGTGCCTTTTGTTCTGCTAAAAAGCCTTCGGTTCGAATGAAGCGGTTGCGGAAATGGGCTTTCCCTTGGGAGAAGGCGATCGCACTAATCATGCCATCGCCATCAAAGGGATGCTGCAAAGGTTGCCCACCGACATCCAGCAAGCCTGGACCATTACGAAATAGAGTTCCTTCTAAATCAGGCGGAATTTCTCCTTCGACCTGATCGATCCAGTAGTCAAATTCCTCCCGAAGAGATTCATACCCCTTCTGCCACTCTTCAAGCTGATATGAATTAACTGGAACAGAAGTCGCGTGTTCGTGAAGCTGAAAGCTTTGCATAAATGAAATTGCTCCGTACTCATTCGAGCGCCTCTTCGACGGTTTGAGGCAGATTAGATTGAGAAACTAGCGGAATCAACTGCTTTTTTACGGGATGTAGGTCGGTCGCATCGGCTTCCACTTTAGGAGCTGAAGATGGAGGCAGAGCAACGGTTTCTGATAAATCCATACTTGACTCCTCAGCTTGAGCATTGGGCAGTAACCCCAAAAAGGGTAAAGGCAACAGCGTACTCAGGTTGGTGATGACAACCAACAGCCAGAGACGCTCAAAATTTGTCTCAGTTACGCCCAACCAATGCATCATCACCGCCCCAAACTCATAGGACAGCAGAGCCGCCAGGTTCGTTACAGACATTAACAAAGCAAATAGGGTGGCTTCCACTCCCGGAGGGCATAGACGTGCGGCTAAAACCAGCACTGGCATATAGGCAATTTGACCCATGACCGTCAAAATCAGACTGTCACCCAGGCTAAACCAGCGATCGTCAATACCGATCGCCCGATTTGCATGAGTTACCAACAGCAGCATCGTCATTCCCAGGACGGCGGAGATCACCATCGTCCAGCCAAAAATTACGCGAAAGGGAACAGTCTTGAAAAACCTCTGAAACATCCAGATACCGGCGAGTGAAGCAACACTAGTCACCAGTCGAACCCGTCCCAAAAACTCTGGCTCAAACCCCAGTTCGTTGGTCGTGAAGAAGAAGAAAGCAGATTCAGCCGTCGGTGTAGCCTGCGCCAGGAACAGAAACGCCGTCGGCATCCAAATGGATTTCTGACCAATTGCGCCACGCAACTGCTTTACCTGCTGCCGGACTGCCGACCATTCGGAGGTGTGGTCAACTCTTGACTCCGCAATTAATCCAGCAACTAAGGAGACGATCAGTGGAAAGGTCGCTGTGATAATGAAGACGGTATGAGTGCTGAAGTGTTGTAACAAAAAGCCGCTAAAATAAGCCGTCATTAGCCCGCCCAAGGCGGACGCTCCCCAGCAAACGGATTGCAGCGAACCCGCTTTGGCAAGATCTTCTGCACGGGCACGCTCGACCACGAGGGAGTCTACAATTACGTCGCTGACCGCTACAGAAAGGGAGCTAAGGGCGATCGCCACAGTCGCCGTCAGAGCGGAATGAGCGAAGAATGCCAGTCCCAACCAGGAGGCAGTTCCTAACAGTCCAGAGAGAATCAGATAAGGACGACGACGGTAGCCAAACAGTGGCAAGCCATCTGAAACGAAGCCAAATACTGGTTTGATAATCCAGGGCAGGGCTGCAACTCCCATCAAGGCAGATACTTCTGCTGGACTCAGCCCCAACTCATCTTTTAGAAAGAAGCTAATTGCCAGCCGCGCTAACCCAAGGATGCCTTGTACGAAGTAAACCAGCAGAATCGCCACCAGTTCAGGGCTGGGTTCGTTACCAAACAGCACCTTTTCGGTCAGAGATGCCTTGACTTTAGCTAAGTTGGGGGAGAGTGCAACCATTCACGCCTGGGTTTGTTAAGAAACATCAACGATTGCCTACTATGATAACGGTTTGCAACTGAGTGTCTACCTTTATCAAGTTGGGCAAGTTTTATCCAGGCTACCCAAACTAGCCCAAGACAGAACGTTTAGCTTCTAACGCGAAACAGTCCAGTTTTTTCAGGAGCAACTGCTAGTACAACGGGAACTTCTTGTAAGTTTGTCAAGATTCTGGCGAATCCCAGAATCTTGCTTGATTCATCCACCGCTAACTGGCGGAATGAGTACTACTTCATCTCCGGCGTGTAGAACGGCATCTGCTTCAACGAACTGGAGATTGATCCCAAAGCGAGTGAGGTCGCGCCATTGGGCAAGCTCTGGATGCTCGCTAATGAGGCGATCGCGCACTTCTACCACTGTTGTCCCAACGGGAACTTCTAGCGTTAGTTCTGGCACACCATACGCTTCCTGGTAGGCGGCGAAAAGCTTAACGGTAATGGCGATCGCAGACTGAGATAGGGCAGTATCAGACATACTATTCTGTCGTTACTTTTAGGACTAAGAATCGTTGTGCCAGAAGTTAGCTGTTTTCTCCAGTTGTTTGTCTAGATGAATCCAGGCTCTAGTTGGCAATGCTAGTCCATTTTGCTCAATAGCTGTAATGTTCATGAGCTTAGAGCATTGCTTGCGAACGAAACGCAATCCTGGCGATCGCTCAAAACTGATTCCTTGATGCTACTGTCAGGATTTGTTTACGCTTATGATTCTTTTTGTCTATACTTCAATTCGAGAATGTAAACAGGCATAAAGGTTTTGGCGAACCGCATCTACCAGAAAGCAGCAGCTACACCCAAAACTGATCCCTGGATTTGAGTAGGTTTAACATGAACCTTGACCAATTGGAGCAATTGAGAGATTGCTGTCGTGACGAAGCAGCCTTTGGAAAAATGTTACAAGTCTTGGCAGCAGAGTTTGGGCAGTCTCAAGTTGATCAGCAAAAGGCGCTGTTTCGGGTCATTGCCAAAATTCGAGAATCTCTAGATTTAGGTACCATCTTTAAGTCAGCGGCGACTGAAGTGCGTGAGTTGCTGGATGCCTGTCGCGTCGGTGTGTTTCGGTTTGACCCAGACTCTAATTGGAACAAAGGCGAATTTGTCTCAGAGTCCGTACTACCGGAGTTTGAATCGCTTTTGTCTACCCAAATTCACGATCATCACCTTGACGAACAGCTTGCTACTGAGTACGACAAAGGCTATGTTCAGGTGATAGAAGATACCTCTAGTGTCTGGACAGATGGACGCTACACCATCGCCCTAGAGAAACTACAAATCAGAGCCAGTTTGGTTGCGCCATTGCTGCAGGGCGATCGCCTCTGGGGGCTATTGTGCATTCACCAGTGCATTGGTCCGCGACGCTGGCAAGCTTCGGAGATTGAATTTGTAACTCAGATTGCAGCGCAATTGGGAGTTGCGATTCAGCAGGCAGAGTTTTTGGCGCAGACGCAACATCAGTCTGAGGCGTTGGCCCAGGCGCTAGAAGATTTGCAAAAGACGCAGACGCAGCTGATTCAAAATGAAAAGATGTCTAGCCTGGGGCAACTGGTTGCAGGCGTTGCCCATGAAATCAACAATCCGGTGAATTTTATTTATGGCAACCTGATCTACGCCAGCCAATATACTCAGGATTTGCTCGATCTGATTGCACTCTACCGCAAACATTACCCAGAAACTCACCCTGAAATTGGCGATCGCACCAACCTGATCGATCTAGATTTTCTGGTCGAAGATCTGCCTCGAATGCTGACCTCGATGCAAATTGGAGCCGATCGCATCCGTCAAATCGTGCTGTCGCTGAGAAACTTTTCGCGGCTCGATGAAGCATCCGTCAAACTCGTCGATATCCATGAAGGAATTGACAGCACCTTACTGATTTTGCAATACCGGCTCAAGGCAAAAACCGGAACCACTGGCATTAAGGTGATCAAAAAATATGGTGATTTACCGTTGGTTGAATGCTTCCCCAGCCAGCTCAATCAGGTATTCATGAATATTTTGAGCAATGCGATCGACGCGCTATATGAATCTGGGAGTCCTCTGAATCGTTCCGCTCAGGAGCCGATCGCCAACCTAGCCTCAGAAAATTCAGCCTCAGAAAATTCAGCCTCAGAAAATCACGCAGCCGAAACCTCGCTTGACGGACTTGCTAACTTAGCTCTGTCAAATTCTCCTCGGTGCAACCAGATCACAATTACCACAGCAGTGGCACACGGTTACCCAGATGACATTCCGCGTGCCATTATCTGTGTTGCTGACAATGGACCAGGAATGCCCGAAGCCGTTCGAGCAGAGATTTTTCACTCCTTCTATACAACCAAGCCCATCGGCAAAGGTACCGGGTTGGGGCTATCTATCAGCTACCAAATTGTTACAGAACGGCACAACGGCACCCTCTGCTGTATGTCACAAGTTGGGCAGGGCACAGAGTTTCGGATTGAAATTCCCGTCCAACAGATTAAGCAGTATTCAGAGAAGCCAAACCTAACTTCTCGCTCAAACTTTTTCTCAGATAAAGCGGAAGATTAACCAGACTTAACTCCATCAAGCGGCAGGTGTAGAAACTTGAGGAATCTGAGAGGCAGGTGGTGGTGCGGGAGTCGGGCAGGTCAAGTTCTCAAAATCGCAGCTATAGATGTAAGGTTCTTGCCAACTCAGCGGAATTTCTAGCAAATCTCGTGTTCCAGTCATTGCCTGTCCGACAAACAAAAGTAGCGCAATGCAGTTTAGCACTGTGTGAACAACACGCCAGCGATTGGAACGATCTTTATAAATGTCTTGGACGATCGCCAGCGAAAAAATCATTAGTAGTGCGGCGACTATACCATAGTGGAAGTGCGATACGTACCACTCGTCTGTACGCCGATAAACCCCATCTTGCCAACCCAAAATTACTAATCCGGCACCTGTAAGGGTGGCAAAGATGCCTCGCCAATGTGCTTCTCTCGCACGATATAGCACTATCAGGGAGGCAATGGTGGCAATAAACATCAGGACGATGAAGCCGACCTGAAGCGGCTCAAGCGTACCTTCTCGTTGCTGAGTGATAAATCCGCTATATCCGAACACGACTGAATAGGCTAGTGCTATCAGCGTAACTCCGACTACTGCACCTGTAAGCCAACGCCCCAGATTTAGGTGTTCCTTACCGACAATTGGGGAAATTTTGCTTTTGCCGCCTTCTTTAGCCTGAAGCCGTCGTTGTCGAGTTTGCCAGGCGAAGTTGACGACCATGCCAATTAGCGGAAAGACAAAGAAAACGGCGATCGCCGGATGGATTAATGCCCAAAAATCTTTAACTCCCATTAGAAACTCTCCATAACAGCACAAATTTTAAGCACAAACTAATACCAAACCCTGCCAGATAAGCACGACTCTGTACGGGTAGGTTTACTAGACAAAACCTGGATGGAGCAAAGATTCAACAGTGAAACCTGCTCTTACGGAAACTACGGTTAGTTACCCAGATCTGGATATAAAACCTCGCTTCAGAATTAAAGTCTTTATACAAGATGCACTTTCAGATGGCTCAAAACATCGCAGATTAGAAATGAATTGCTTAGGAAAACCTCCTCAGTCAATTCATTTCTAAATCTGCAATGAGATGAACTCTAGCCAAGCAACATTTCAGGTAAACAGGCTATTATCCTACAACTTGTGATTCCAGAAGGGTGTTAATCAGTAAACAAATTTATGAGAGGGGTTGTGAGTTGGGGATTAGGTAATGATTACTTCCAATCCCTACTCTCCAATCCTTAATTCTCTAGCTGCCCAGCGTTGCATAACCAAAAGTCGCGTTAAACATCCGACACCAGATGACAGCAGAGTTAAAGTCATCCAGGTTCACGTCCGCAGGAATGGCGTAGCGTTGGGTTCCTGCGGTGCTTTGCAGCGGGGCGAGCGTGACGTAGTCCTGTTCCTGGATGCCGCTAACGGGAGGTTCACCAGCCCGATGGAGAATTACATATAGATCAGGGCCGCTGTCGCTACGAAATGTTTCGTCGAACTCTAAGTAGCGATCGCCATTTTCAGTCACAATCTGTACCATTCCCTCCGTTGGATGCTCCGCAGCAACAAAAGTTCCAGTTTTTGTTGCGGTAGCCTGAGCAATCTGAATTGGACTAGCCTCAGTAGTGATAGGCAACGATTTAACCTGTGCTGCTAGAGATGGGGCGGCAGTTTGAGTATCAGCCTGAGCGTTGGTGCCAGCTAAAACCAGGAGAGAAACTACGCCAAATGAAACCAGAGCAATCAATTTCATGACTGTACAATTCCTTACCAACAACTCAACACACTGTAGGGTTTCATCATCAGTAGAGAATGATTGCGGGCTGAGAATTTAGGCATCAACTCCTACAGTCCCACTCATTCAATTCTCAGTCACTTCTAATCTAAGGTGACTAAAGAATAGACTTCCTGGATGAATTACTTTTTGAAGCGTGAATGGTAGCGTAGCCGCACCGCGCTACCATTCACGCAGGAGACATCATGAGCGCGATCGCGCTCACAACCCTGAACGACAATCTATTTGCAAAGCAGATCTAATTTAGGATGTTACCTTTCAAAAACTAAACCACTAAAATCAGACCGGAAGGTTATAGATAGATTAAATGCCGAGCTAGACGCAAAACACTGTTTGTTCTGCGTATATATATAAAGACCGTGAAAGACCGCTATTTAGGTAGGACATTTATGTCAATCCAGCTATACATCGGTAGGAGACGGCAGCCATGACAACTTCGCAATTGGGTAAGACGGAGTTAGATCAGCGCAAACCTTCCCGGTTTATGCGACCGCAAACGGCAACCTTGGCAATGCTGAGCTTGATTGGAATTGCCAGTGTAGTGGTGGGTGGGTGGTTTGCTGGTCAGGGAACCATCAATCGCATCTTTGATCAACTCGAACTTCTACAGGAAAATCCGCCACTCTGGTTAGAAGTGCCCATGGTGACTGGTGAGTATCTGCTGTTTCCTACGGTGGCGCTGCTGGTGCTGGTGCTGGTGGTGATGAAGGTGTCTCCCCAACCGCGTACTTGGTCGAGGTTAGTTGTGGTTGGCATTTTGATTGCGCTGACGCTGCGCTATCTGGCCTGGCGATCGCTCTCCACCCTCAATCTCTCTGACCCGCTCAATGGCGTATTTAGCCTGGGTTTGTTTCTCCTGGAACTGCTGATGCTAAGCAACGGCACGATTCAGCTTTTTCTGATGCTGCGAGTGCGCGATCGCCGCCGAGAAGCCGACGTGCTGTCGATGGATGTGCTGAATCAGAAATTCATGCCCACTGTAGACATTTTTATTCCTACATACAATGAACCGACGTTTATTTTGCAGCGCACGGTGATGGGCTGTCAGGCGATCGAGTATGCCAACAAAAATATTTACCTGCTCGACGATACTCGTCGCCCCGAAGTTCAAGCACTAGCTGAGGAATTGGGCTGCCACTACATGACCCGACCCGATAATCGTCATGCCAAGGCAGGGAACCTGAACCATGCGATCGCCCAAACCCAGGGAGAACTGCTCGTCGTCTTTGATGCCGACTTTGTGCCTACCAAAAACTTTCTCACCCGCACCGTGGGCTTCTTTCAAGACCCCCAGATTGCCCTGGTGCAAACTCCTCAAACCTTCTACAACCCCGACCCGATCGCCCGCAACCTGGGTTTGGAAAATGTTTTAACCCCAGAAGAAGAAGTCTTTTATCGTCAAATTCAGCCGATTCGCGACGGAGCAGGCAGCGTCATCTGCTCTGGCACTTCCTTTGTCTTGCGACGCAGCGCTTTGGAACAGATGGGCGGCTTTGTCACCGACTCACTTAGCGAAGACTACTTCACTGGAATTCGACTGTCGGCTCAAGGCTATCGGCTGATTTATCTCGACGAAAAGTTGAGTGCAGGGCTAGCTGCCGAAAACATTGCGGCTCAGGCAGTTCAGCGACTTCGATGGGCACGGGGAACGCTCCAGGCTTTCTTCATCAAAGCCAATCCACTGACCATTCCTGGACTTACTCCGCTTCAGCGATTAGCCCACCTGGAAGGACTGCTGCACTGGTTTACCAGCATCTCGCGAGTTGGATTCCTAGTTATGCCGCTGGCTTACTCCTTTCTGGGTGTGATTCCGCTGCGAGCAACGGCCGCCGAACTGCTCTATTTCTTCTTGCCTTACTACATTGTGCAGTTGACGGTGTTTTCCTGGCTCAACTACCGCTCTCGCTCAGCCCTGTTGTCTGACATTTATTCGCTGGTGCTGTGCTTTCCGCTGGCGCTGACGGTGATTCAGGCGATGCTCAATCCATTCTCAAAGGGCTTTAACGTTACGCCAAAGGGGACGGCTAGCGATCGCTACACCTTTAACTGGGGACTGGCAGCGCCGCTAATTGCTCTTTTTGTAGCGACAGCCGTCAGCCTTTGGGTCAACCTGGGAATTTGCATGATCAAAGGTGCGTGGCAGCAAACCGTGCCGCCAGAGGTCGCCGAACAGGTTAAGGGAATTGGCTTAGGCTGGATCTGGAGCGGCTATAACCTGATCATGTTGGGCATCGCGCTCTTGATTTTGCTGGATGTGCCTCGTCCTCACCCCTATGACTGGTTTGACCTGCGCCGTACAGTCCGTTTGACGGTAAACGATCGTACCTTTTGGGGTGTTACCACCATGATGTCGGAAGTTGGGGCAGAAGTCGCTCTAACCCAGACCAGTTTCCCAGCGATTCCTTTAGGTGAGTTTTTGCCACTTACATTAGAAATTATGGAAGAAGGAGTCACCTTGCATGGACAAGCAAGCCGCACGGGCTTTAGAGATGAGTTTCCCACCGTGCGAATTAGCTTTGACCAGGTGAATTTAAACCAACAGCGATCGCTCGTCGAGATGTTATTCTGCCGTCCAGGACAATGGAAAACTCACTATACGCCCGGTGAGTTTGCTTCATTCCTACTCTTGTTCAAAATCCTATTCAGACCGCGTGTATTGTTTGACCGAAACATCGACGTGAGTGCTGTGGCGGTCGCTAAAGGATAAGAGTCAACAGTTCATTAACCGATAGCAGTCGAGCAAATTGCAAGGCTGCTACAGTCATGCTAAATCACCGCAACACTGTAGGGGTGGGTTTAGCAGACAAAACTCAGATAGAGCCAAAGTTCAACGGCAAAACCCACCCCTACACATCTTGGAGCGTACTCAGAGCAATTGGGTTACACCATGATGCGATTGAGAACACACATAACTTTATCGGCATGATGGGGAACTGGAAGCGGTTTACTCCATGCACCTACCTCAGCAACGCCGAGAGTATGTTGCCTGAGAATGTAAGCTTTTACATTGTCCTCAGTTCCAATCACTAGCGTGGTGAGAATGCGCGGATCGGGATTGATTTGAATCAGAGAAGCACTATCAGTCATAGCAGTCTAAAACTCCAGGTTGAAGAACTAGGAGCTACGGATCAGGAGTTAGCTGTTAGAGAAAATCTTCCCTAGCCCCCAGTCCCTAGCCCCTGAGATTTATCTCCAAAAACCAAAGCCACCCTGCTGCTTTTTTGCCATAGCAAAGTCAGGGTGGCTAGTGGAGTGATAAACTGCCCTCTAGCCCTCCGAACTGTTGTCGCAGTTTTGAGGGTTAGTCGCCTGAGGCTGGTGCAAACAGTCTCAGGTGACGCTTTGATCTCGGATATGTTTTTGTACTGAGGAACCAGACTACTTGAGAATGAAGCTTTTCGCAAGTGGTTCTTGATACAGGTTTACAGTCCTGGACTTCTGATCATGACCTGTGCAGCTTTGATCCCGACATTCCGAGTTCTGAGGTCAAAGCTTCAAGTTCTGAGGTCAAACTTTCAGGCTTTGAGGTCAAGGTTTCAAGCTCTGAGGTCAAAGTTTCAAGTTCTGAACTCGAAATTTCAGATTTTGAGGTCGAAGTTCCGTGTTCTGAACTTGGAATTTCGTGTTCTGAGGTTGAGGGATGAGGGTTGGGAAGCGAAATTTCAATTATCGTAGAAGGGTAATGAAGCCCGCCTGTTCAAAGTGCCTGTCATGAGCTAGGGCTTCAAGAATATTTCGCTGCTGCATGATGCAAAATGAAGCGCAGTCGGTTAAACTCCAGGCTTGGTCAGGTCGTTGCTGGTATAAATTTAAGGCTTGGTGAAATAGCTCGCTGGTTTGGGAAATAACCTCAATATTGAGTTGACGAAGGGAGCGTTCAATACTCTTCGGCTGGCACTTGAGCACGAATTTCGTCAATCATGTTAAGAAACGATTGAGCAGAGAAATCTTGAGATTCAGATACCTCGGTTTGATTACCACTAGAAGCTACGTTTTCGTCCTCACTAACCAGGACAATTACCCGCACTTTCGCAGACTGAGTAACCTGTAATGGCTGATCTAGCATTAATCGCCCTGTAGGGTCGATCGTTCCAGTAGCTTCAAAGGCTTGCATAAGTTTTTCAAGAGGAAGGGTATATCAGAATTTTAGCAAGGGGCGATCGCCATCAATGCTACCGCTAATTGCTCCTCCAAACTGCAATCCTTCTTTTATCTTGTATAGCAAAAGCAAAGCTCAGCTTTTTACCAACTATCAGTTACTTCGAGAATCGATAGAGAAATTTATTCTCCATCACACATTTAGCAAACTGTCTAACTAGTTCATCTGAGTCATTTTCTGCCCGATCTTGCAAAAGTGCCGGTACTTTAGGATGGTCAAGAAAATATTGAACGATTGCTGCAAGTGCAGCACGTCTTGGGTTATCTTGCCAGATCTCCTTATCATCTTGAGATGGAGCATTCAGAGTACAATCATGAAGAGGCTCAAAGATCTGAAGGTCATCCTTCCACCCTTCAACCAGTGCTTCTACGGCTGCACTGCGAACATATCCATCGGCATCTGATTGCACTCGCTCTTTGAGCATCGTTAATACATCAGGGTCATCCTTCCACCCTTCAGCTAGTGCTCGTAGGGCTGCACTGCGAACATATCCATCGGCATCTGATTGCACTCGCTCTTTGAGCATCGTTAATACATCAGGGTCATCCTTCCACCCTTCAGCTAGTGCTCGTAGGGCTGCACTGCGAACATATCCATCGGCATCTGATTGCACTCGCTCTTTGAGCATCGTTAATACATCAGGGTCATCCTTCCACCCTTCCACCAGTGCTTGTAGAGCTGTACGGTGAGCAAGTTCATTGGCATCTGATTGCACTCGCTCTTTGAGAATCGTTAATGTATCAGGGTCATCCTTCCAACCTTTAACTAATGCCTCTAGGGCTGCATGGCGAACATATCCATTGACATCTGATTGCACTCGCTCTTTGAGCATCGTTAATACATCAGGGTCATCCTTCCAGCTTTTAACTAACGCTTGCAAGGCTGCACGGCGAACGTATTCATCGGCGTCTGATTGCACTCGCTCTTTGAGAATTGTTAATGTATCAGGGCCATCTTTCCAGCTTTTAACTAACGCTTGTAAGGCTGCACGGCGAACGCTTTCTGATGCATCTGATTGCAGTTTCTTGAGCATCGTTAATGTATCAGGGTCATCCTTCCAACCTTCAGCCAGTGCTTCTATGGCTGTACGGCGAACAAGTTCGTTAACATCTAACTGCACTCGCTCTTTGAGAATCGTTAGTGTATCAGGGTCATCCTTCCAGTTTTTAACTAACGCTTGCAAGGCTGCATAGCGAACAAATTCATATGCATCTGATTGCACTCGCTCTTTGAGAATCGTTAGTGTATCAGGGTCATCCTTCCAGCTTTTAACTAACGCCTCTAGGGCTGCGCTGCGAACGTATTCATCGACGTCTGATTGCACTCGCTCTTTGAGAATCGTTAGTGTATCAGGATCATCTTTCCAGTTTTCAGCCAATGCCTGCAAGGCTGCGCTGCGAACATATTCACTAGCATCTGATTGCACTCGGTTTTTAAGCCAACAAGCAGTGCTAGTACATTCTCTCCAACCTTGAGAAATTTCCCGCACAGCCGTCGCTCTTACTGACCAATCACAACTTGATTGGGTTAAGTCTTTGAGCCAAGACAGAGTTTCCTCATCTCCTCTCCAAGTTTTTGCAATTGAAGAAACAGCTTTAGTACGATTTTTAATGACTCTTTGAGCTTCTTCTACTTCTTTAAATTGTATGAAAGAGTTAGCTTTTTTAATTGGTTCATAATAAGTCAAACTTCTCAAACTATTTAGCAAGTTAACGTCTGTTGTTCTGATGCTGGAACGGTTTCTAACCTCGGCAAGACATTCAGCAGCTAAAAACAAGTTACCAAATTCGTCTACTTCATCCTTTTGTTCAATTAAGTAATCAATTATTGCCGCAGCTACCGCTTCTCCAATCAGTCCGGAGATTAAGCGTAACACTTCATGCCAAGATTCCTCTCGCCAATGCTTACCAAACACCTCCGTTTTTAGCTGCTCCTCCGTAAGCTGCTCTTCTACAAGGGCACGGCGTTTTTCTAAGCGATCAACAAACTCTTTCGCACAGAAATACTCTAGAAAAGTACGATGTACAAACGCATAATCATCATCTCCTAAAAAGCATAAAATGAAATGCCGATCACGAAACCGTTCAATTAGTAAATCAGCCTTCTCTCTAGGCTGCTCAAAGCCTCTGGATCTCAAAAAATCGGTCAAAATCTCTTGTAGTTTTTCACCCAAAATCAAATTGCCTGCGAGTCCTTTTTCGCCAGACTGCATTTCATAGGCAATTCGACGTAGCATTGCTTGTTTTTCCACTCGTCCAATAGCATCTGCTGGAAGCTTTAAACTCTTGTAGTCCACATCCCAGTTGTAGAGCAACACTTGTGATGCCTGATCATAAAGTTCAGATCGGTCTTTAGGCAATTCTTGTTTACGATTCAAAATCGCCATCATCGTCAGCAGTAGTGGATTGCCTGCTAACTCACAAATTGAAACAGAATTTTTAATGGCAGACTCCAATCGAGATTGTAAGCGTGCTCGGTCTGGATCATTTCCAAGCGCAAGATCATGCCATCGGTCGATAAACTCCTGAATTTGGTCTGGGTTGAGATCTTGCAGAGTAAATTGATGAAAGCCTGCATTCTGCAATCGCTCTGAATTAGGATGACCCACATAGCCAACAATTCGTGACGTAACCAGAACACGCACTTTAGGGTATTCGTTTGTAAAACGTATAATTTCCGTCACAATCCTACTTCTAATACCTGGATCAAACACTTCATCCAGTCCATCAAACATTACCCGTGCTTGTCCCTGTCGAAGTAAATTGTCTACATCAAGCCGCTCTAAGCGACAGATAGTTCGGGAACCTTGGTGGAAATATTCTAAAAAGCTGGTGATTGAGCTATGTTCCTGAGTGTATTCCCTCAACTCAACCAATAGCGGTAACTCATTGTTTGGAGCCTCTGCCCAAGTTAACGCGAGGAATTGCAGCAAGGTGGATTTACCAGATCCCGGATCACCAACGACAACAGCAAGCTGATAGTTTGGCTCTTTCAAAACTTCTAATACCGGACGAGCAACCTTCTGCACGTATTCGCGTTTGTAACGCTCCAGATCCTCTGTAAATAAATCTGACTCTAATTGTTGTGCTTCTCCTAATCTCCGTTGAGTTTCCTTTGTCAAGTCATAGTGAGAGGGCGGCAAGGCTTCACGCACACTCTGCGGAATAAACATCTTCCACAATCGGAGTTTGTATTGCTGATGGGTAATGTCCAGTGTGTTGAGCCTCAAATACCCATAACTATCTTGCAAACTCTTCTGATATCTTTCGACACTGAATCCTGGAGAAATTCCCCTCAATTGAGCAGTATTGTGAGTCAGCTCAACAACGCCCTGCTCAATTGCCTCTAGCCGCTCAGAGTCAAGTATTTCTCTCAAATCAGGCGTTTCACGAACAATTTTTCTCACCTTACGAACATATTCATTCGCAATCCGACTCCAGCTAAAGTCATCAGGCATAGCGGGAAAAGGCTGTTTGTGAAACTTAGATTCTTGCCAAACTTCCTCTAAACGTTTGGTGTCAATCGTTTTGCAATCCTTCTCAAAAGCTTTTCCTAAAATTAGTTTGACTTCTTGTTCATGAATGAACTGTTCAATCTCCCGCTCATAGCGATCTCTAATCTCAACTTCATAAATTCCCCATTCCATTAGCTCATCCTGCACCAGCAGCAAAAAGTCAGTCACGGCTCGACCAATTGCTTCTTGCACAGGCTTTTTCTGGGCTAATGTCTTAGTACTTCCTATCCAATCCTGAAAAAAGCCTTTGACATAATCCTCCATTGCACCTTGTCCTATCTTCAGCAAGACATTCTGAAAGACAAATCCGGTGAACTCTGCTGTTCCGATTACTGCTAACCATTCCCACATCTTGCTGTGCCTGAAGGATAACTAAACGCTCCCAATATGGCACAAATTTTCGACTATCAAAGGTAAAACAATTGAAGAGAAATAGCCACATCAAGATCACACGATCGAGGTTCGTCGTTCCACCTTTTGACCTCCAAACTGGGCACTTTAGCCTTTCTACTTGGAACTCCGACCTCAGAACTTGGAACTCCGACCTTTTTGCTTAAAACTTTGACCTTTCTACTTCAAGCTCTAACCTTTTTACTTCAAAAATTAAGCTCAGAACCCGAAACGTCGAGCAAATTGCTCCAATTCCCAAGCTCTGAGCTTCAGTTGTCGTCTTCGGAGGTCAAATGGTCAGACTTTCGACTAAACCGTTCTCTCTTGGCTCTTCGCCTTCCGAGGTTTCCGGGCAAACCGTTGCCCCATCTCACCCACCACCGCATCCATCCCACCCACATTTCCACTCGCCTTCGCGTAGTTATACACCTGCAACGCCGCCGCATACGCCTCACTGCCCACCGCCAAGCAAGTATCATCCAACAATTCCTGTAGCTGCGTCATCGCCAGCAACAGCGGATACAGCGCCTCAAATAGCTGTACATCCTTCCGCAACTCCTCCAGGTCAAACGAACGCGGCAAAAAGTCTGGGTTCTGCGTCGCCACCTCCAACGCCTTACTCACAAACGCCCGACTCTTATCGCCCATCTTAGGTAGAGCCTTCCGCTCATCTGCACTCAAATCCACCGAAAACGGTAGCTTTGCCTTAATCGTCGCTACCGCGTCCATCACCGCATCCCGATCTGCCTGACTCAATGTTGCACTAATCGAAGTCGTATTCATCGTAGAAGTCTCCCTGGACTGAAAATTTCTTCATTAGAGTGCCCAAGTTGGGAAGCGATCGCCCTTCCTCACAACGTAGCGAACGATCCAGGTCGAAATCCTATTCGTGCGGCAGGCGGGAATTCCTTCAGATTAAGCATCAGCGCCCCCACAGTTTTTGCTCAACTTGCCTGATGGGATCGATCGCTCATTCTAAAATAAGATGCGAGGGAACTAGAGGCTTGCTTATTATTTTATTGGTAGGTTTAGTGAAATTAAGCGATTGCCTGATTTTTGTTTACTGATTGCCTGGGTTGGGCGATCGCCATCAATGTCGTGGATAAACGTATGAACCCATTCATCGACAAGATCTACCAGGAATTGCTCCCGGAGGTGCGGATTGAGAGCATTGATCCACACAACCCCGTAGTGATTCGCCATGTTCCGGTTCCCTGGCAACGACTCGGAGCCGGAAACTATGCGGCAGTGGTTTACCATCCTGACTATCCCAATCTGGTGGTAAAGATTTATGCGCCCGGACGACCTGGCTTTGAGGAAGAGCAAGAAGTTTACCGTCGTCTGGGTTCCCATCCAGCTTTTTCAGAGTGTTTTTATGCCGAGAAGAACTTTTTAGTCCTCAAACGCTTATATGGCGTAACGCTTTACGACTGCATGAACCGGGGTTTGCGAATTCCAGAACAGGTGATTAAAGATATTGACCGAGCGCTAGACTATGCGCGCGATCGCGGTTTGCATCCCCATGACGTTCACGGGCGCAATGTGATGATGTTCGACGGCAGAGGACTGGTTGTCGATGTTTCAGATTTCCTCCACGAAGAGGAATGTTCCGCCTGGGAAAATCTCAAGAAGGCATATTACTGGTTTTACCTACCCGTTCTCTCACGATTTCGGCTACGAGTGCCCTATTTTGTTCTAGATATGGTGCGCGCAGGCTACCGTCTCTTCCGCCGCATCAAACGTTTCAGGCTACGGAGTAGTCCCAAGTCTCCATAGGCATAGGGGCGCAGCATTCGGCAAACGGACTTTGGAATAGACAGAGAATCTTTGCCCGAATGCTACGCCCTCCGAACGCTACGCCTCACAGAGAAATGCGATCGCATCCCTCTAACGCTGCAACAGTTTCATTGCCACCTGTCCCATTTGCTGCACGTAGGCAAGCTGAACTAATAGCATTCCAGCAGGCTCAACATAACGGGCATTTCGCAATGGTCCAGCATCAATGGGTTCAGATCCGGTTTCACGCAGCAAGTCAGCCGCGATCGCCTTTGCTTCTGCATCATCGCCACAGTAAAACACCGTTGGAGTTTGCCCATTAAATTGCGTAGAAGGGGAATGCAGCACCTCTGCAAACAAGGGCATTGATTCCACTAAACGCGCACCTGGAGCAAGTTTAGCGATCTCTTCCGCCGCAGAAGTAGTAGTGCCAACTGCCAATCCACTCATGTCCGGCAAGAGCGCATTCACACAGCTAAACAAGATCTTGCCGTCCAGCGAACCTGCCTGCTGAAGTGCATCTTCAACCGCTGCCCAGGCAACTGATAGCACCACCACATCGGCAAACTGTACCGCTTCGGCAGGCGTGCCGGTCAACGTCTCTGGACTCACGGATGCTGCGGCTGCTTTAAGCTTTTCTGGGCTACGGGAGTAGCTGAACATGAGTTGATGTCCATTTTTTGCCCAAAATTTACCCATACCCGCACCCATGTTGCCTGCGCCAATAATGCCAATTTTCATTGCTTTACTCCCGGTTGTATTTCCTAACGACTCACTTTATTGCCAATTTGAACGGACAAGATGCCCATTCTATAAAGGCTCCAGAAGTTGCACGTCACAAACATCTTTTACCCAAGCTTGGAAGCTTGTCTGCCACCTAACCGCTGTTCCTGAGCGGGTGGAAAAGAATGAACTGAGATCGTGGCATAAGCTCCCATCTGTTGCCCAATAATCAGCAACCGGATGAAGTCTCCTAGCCCCTCAATTAATCGGGCACGACGCAACTCACCACAATCAAGTGGGTTAAATCCGATATCTTGAACAAGCTGCATTACTGTTTGTCTAGCAGATTCGTCATCTCCTGCTACAAAGACTGATACGCTGTGAGATTTGAGTGGTTCTGGAGCCAGTTCAAATAACTCTTGTGCCATAGTGTTGAAGGCTTTTACCACTTTTGCCTGGGGCACCTCACCAGCTAGTTTCTCAGCCAAGGATTGAGTGATTGGTGGATAAGCGAAGCCCTCTGGGATTTCCTGATTGTTGCAATCGATCAAAATTTTGCCTGCAAGGACATCTGTTGAAGTCAACACTTCTGCTGGATCAACACCTCGAATCGTATACAGCAAAACATCTCCAAAGGCAGCAGCTTGATCGTTTGTCCCTCCCTGGGTATTCTCACCTGCGATCGCCACAATTGCCTGACCTTTCTCCGCAGTGCGGGCACCAAAAAATACTTCATGCCCCTGCTCAGCCCATAGAATGCCGAGCGATCGGCCCATATTACCGCTGCCAATGATGCCAATTTTCATTGTTCTTCTCATAGTGTTGTTCTTGAAAAGTTTTAACTCATTTCGGCAATCATGGATGTAGTTTTGGATATAGCCATCCAGCAAATAGCCTGGTCAGTCGAGGCATAACGACATAAGTCATGATTGAAACTATTAACAAGACGACTACCAAAGTTCGCAGTAAAGGAGGGAGTGGCAGGAGTAATGGCACAATAAACGTTGTGGCTAAGTTAAGTAGAATGAAAATGGCAATTCCCGAAAGAATAACCATTTTGTAGCGAGGTGGTGGGGATAAACCGGGTTGAGTGGGCAGGGTAAACCAGGTTTCTAGTCCAGTGAGAACAGAGATTTGTCCCGTATCAACGGTGAGTTGGCTGGCGCGTTTGAGTAACTTCTGTCGCAGAGGCGAAGCCTCCCACTGTTTGAGATGACTGACGCGATCGAATTTAAACACAATTCGATACTCAGGACTGGTGCTGCCGGAGCGAAATACATTTACGCCGAGATGTCCTTTAAAGGAACGGGCGGCTGCAATCAGATCGGTAAGAACTTGCTCAAAAGCCATTTCACAGCCTGGTTTAACCCGTTGCAGCACATCGACGGTGACTGGTGGATCATCCGCATTGTTGACGGAATCTATGATATTCAAGCTGATCACTCTCCCAGTTGCAATCCTGGAATTCCCACCTCAAGGCAAACTACCCTTCCAGGCTCAACTCCTGTTGAAGGCGGAAAAGACATGCCGCCGTTGGTGACAACGTAAATGCTGGTGCAAGCTTCTCCCCGCCCAAACGCAAGCGCTGTGCTACCCGTCATGTCTTCTGCGGCTCCAGCAATAATTGTGGCCTCTCCCACGGGTGAAATTCTCACTACGCTGTTATAGATGTGAGTGGTGCCATAGAGATTTCCCTGCTGATCAAAAGCAAAGTCATCCAGATTAATCGGAGCCACAAACACTTCGGGTTTGCCAGGTTGTCCGTTTGCGATGGGGATTTTGACGAGCTGCATTTTCTCTGTGTTGGAGGCATAAAGCACTCCCTCAAAAATCTTTAACCCATTGACCGCTGGAAATTCGCTGTCCGAAGAACTGCGGGCTAAGTGAGGATGCTCAAGCCAGATCTCAGCCTTTTTTTCGGATACTGTGAGTTGCCAAATGGCTCCCCGGTAGGAGTCAGCAATTAGGATGCGATCGCCATCTAAAAGCGTCATGCCATTAAGAAAAACAGCATCTGGTAATGTCACTAAAACACTGGTTTCTCCCTCTGACGAGACATTGTACACAGTGGAAATATTCTGCTCATCCCAGGCACTCAGCAGCAGATTGTCATCCGGCAGAAAGGCTAGTCCCGTTGCTTTACCAGCAATTTGAGCATGGAGAATGGGCGGGTTGTTTGCTTCAATTCGCCAGATGCTACCTTCATAGTGATTAGTGACGAAAAGGGTATTGTTTGCATCAACAGCAATGCTTTCTAAAAAGGTATTGACTGGAAATTCTGCGATCGCCTTTGCTGGAACCGGAGCAGTTGGCGTTTCCGCAAAAAGGGGAGGTAATCCCGGTGAGTCAGCCATGCAAATATTTCCTTGTCTATTTTCTAGTATCGCTAAAGACTAGACCAGATTTGCCCAAATTGTTTTGTACTGCGTGTAACTCTCCAATGCTTCTGCACCAGTACCAGTAGTATCATGCACAGTTAATTGTTACCAAATGGTTACTAGCAGGATTTCGTCACTATGGTCGAAAAGCAGTATGGTTGCCCGGTCGAATTTACGCTAGACAAAATTGGCGGCAAGTGGAAATGTGTGATTCTCTGGTGGTTGCGGCGAGGCACAAAGCGATTTGGTGAACTGATGCAGTTGATGCCAGGAATTAGCCGAAAGGTATTAACCACTCAACTACGTGAACTTGAAGCAGACGGCTTGATTAGTCGTCAAGTGTTTCAGGAAACACCGCCGCGTGTAGAGTATTCGCTGACGGCATACGGCGAGACACTGCGACCGATCACAGAATTGATGTGTAACTGGGGCAAGGCCAATGCTCCAGAGTTTCAGTTTGGCGTGATGTGTTTGCGTGGATTGCGAATTTTGGCGATCGCCAACTCACTCCTACGCCAACGACTAGAAGCTGAATTAGGTGAGTTGCGCGGCGCAAATTTAACAATCACTTCACTGGCGATCGCCCTCAACACCCTCAACCAGATCCGCCCAGACATTGTGTTGATCGATTTTAGTGTTGACGAGGATTTTAGTCTGCTCCACAATCCACTTAAAACATTAGCTACAGATTCTCAAAAGTCAATTCCAGTAATTGTTTTGACTGCTAATGATCATGAGCGCGATCGCGCTCTTTTGCAAGGGTTTTCACTTCATTTGATGGAGCCAGTGGAGACTTCAGAACTGGTGGGGGCGATCGCCAATTTAACCACGACAGAAGATGCCGAAAGTTACATGGAATGAGCTATTACCGCTGTTCAAGCCACCGCCGCACTTCCGCTTCTGAAACATTGTAAATTCCTTTCCCGGTAGCAGGGTCATAAGCACTCCACAAAATATCTTCGGGATGTGCCTTGGAATGCTGGAAGTTCTGCCATGCTTGAACCTCCGGTTCCTTCCCAATTAGTAAATGAATCAAAAATTGCTGGATATTTTCTGCCCAATTTTTGGTAGTAACCTGGGAGAAATTAGCGGCTGAGTGGTCGGAAGAGTAACACCTTACATCAGACTTAGAATTAGATGGAGAATGATTCACGATCACTGCCTCTCACAAAATATGGTTTCTAATCTCACGTTAGAAATTTAATTTTCTAAGATCAAAATGCTCTCTATATAGTTGCCATCAGTAAAATCGATGGATAATACCTATGTGTTGTTTTGGTCAGGCGAATGAAACCCAACCCCAAAAGTTCATTCACACTGACACAACTGCGAATTTTAATTGCGATCGCTACTTATGGAAGTTTTAGCGAAGCAGCATTGCAGTTAGAGATGTCTCAGTCGTCAGTGAGTAATGCGATCGCCACTCTCGAAACCGAACTCGGAGTCATTTTATTTGTCCGGGGTCGTCAGGGTGCCAGTCTGACACCTGTAGGTGAGCAAGTGTTAGCCTACGCCAAGCAAATGATGCAGCTTCAGGAAGAGATTTACAAAACCGTTAACCTTGCTAAAACGCTTCAGGGCGGGCAGGTTCGTATTACTTCATTTCGCAGCATCACTACTCATGTTTTGTCGGGCGTGATTGCTCAGTTTCGGCAACGGTTTCCCCAGATTGGCGTGACTATTTTGGAACAATGGGACAATCAACACATTGTCAGTGCTTTGCGTCAGGGGCAGGCAGACATCGGCATTATTGATCATCCGCTGGATGATCAGTTTGACACCTGGGAACTGTTGCAAGATGAGTATGTTGTCCTGTTGCCGTCCTCCTTTCAGGTCAAGGGAACTGGGTTAGATTGGGACGATTTACGCAATTATCCCTTTGTGATGTTCTCAGAAGGCGATCAGCATGACGAAGAGGTTTTTGCTCACTGTTCTGTCTTTGATACATTCTTGAAAGTCGCTTACTGGGTCAAGGCAGATTCCAGCATTGTCAGCATGGTGGCTCAGGGGTTAGGAGCGACCATTATTCCTCGTCTCGCAGCCGAACCAATTCCCAATACCATTCAGGTATTCAGCTTACCTGTACCGCTATTTCGTATGGTTCAAGTGGCAGTTTTGGCAGATGCTTTGTTTCCACCCCCCGTTTTTGCATTTTTGGAAATGCTCAAATCTGAGTCCAGATTCTATATCTGAGTTGCCGCTTTTACTGTGGAATGATCTGCGATGTTGATCGAAATCACTCACGCTAGCTAAGCAACTATTTATACTTCTGCACATTGGCAAGCCTTCAACATTTTTATTCTTACAGATTGAATTCTTGCAGTTCAAAAACCTTTGCGGTCTGCGAAACAGCCCTCACCAGACTAGTAGAGATCATCAGTAGCCACCTCCCTTTGGGCAAGCTTAAGGGTAAATTACTTCACTCACCTTATGCCAGTCTTTAAACGTCCGCTCAGCTTCCTGAACCGAAATACTCAGAAAGCTTCAGGATTCACTCCCAATCCCACATCATCGGTACTACAGCCGCCAGCATCCGCGCCACAGCAACCCAAAACCCTCGCTCAGCTAGAGCAGGAAATGGCAGCCGAGGCACAAGTTCTACCGACCCGACCGATGCGGCATTCCCCTAACCCTATCGGGCGGACGTTTAACAAAATCAAATGGACTGTTATTTTGCTTGGTATTCCGGCTGGCATGGTTTGGTTTGTGAACCTGCCTTACCCAATGATTCGCCGTCCAGTGGCGGAGGCTGCTCCTATCTTGCTGCTGCCCAGCTACATCAGCATGGACAACCACTATCGGCAGGCGATCGCTTCTGTAGAGCAAGCCGAACAGCTAATCAACAACCCCACCAGTCCCGCCGATATCGACCTGGGAGAGCAAAAAGTCGAGCAAGCACAAAAAAGCCTCAACGCATTGCCAATTGGATTCCTCAACGACTTTCCAGAATACCGCTACTGGTGGTACGACTGGCGCTTTAGCAGCAGCCGATTCTATGATGCTCGCACCACCGTTGCTCAGTTAGAAGCTGTGGTCTTTCAGGAGAAAAACGCTCAGGTAGCCTTGTTTGATGCGGAGCAGGCACTTAACACAGCGAAACAGCAGTATCAGCAGGCAACTACATCTGTTGATAAAGGAGTGGCGATCGCCGCTTGGCAATCTGCCCTCGACCAGCTTGCTGTAATCCCTAGTCAAACTCTTGCAGGTAGAACGGCTCAGCAGAAGTATGTAGCCGCTGAGCGTGATTTTGCGGCGATCGTTGGAGTTGCTGCTGGAAACGAGCGAACAAGCGCCATGATTGAGGCAGCAAGGGGGTTTGCATGGGAGGCTGCAAAAGCCGGACAAAACCCGCCTCACTCGGTCGAGCAATGGTTACAGGTCGAGGCTTTGTGGCAGCAAGCTATTCAGGGACTTGAGCAAGTTCCGAATGATGACCTAGTTGGTTATGCAGAAGCACAGCGGCTTTTGGCAGAGTACAACGCTAACTTAGGTCAAATCCGAGTTCGTCAGGAAAATGAACGGATTTCTGTAGCTGCTCTACAACGTGCAAAAGACCAAATTGCTTGGGTGAATAACTATGTTGATGGAGATATAGGCTACATCGCCAGCGAGTTGCAGTCAATCATTAATGATTTGGAAAAAGTTGAGGAAGGCACAACGGCCTATCTGGAAGCTCAAGAACTGCTACTCCTTGCAAATAACAAGCTTAATCAGCTTCAACCTCAATAGCCCCAACACAGGAAAAGTGATGGCTACATGAGTGAGGAATGGGTAGGGGCGCATCATTCGGCAGCTTATTCTAAGCTTGCAATACAATTCTCGCCCGAATGCTACGCCCACACAGAATTTGCATCATCTTAGCTGTGTCATTTCATTGCGGTACGATAAATGAATGAATTTCCGCTTAGGGTGCGCAATTTGGGCTTACAAGGAGTGGGTGGGCGACCTGTTTCCGCCGGGAAGCCGTGCGTCTGAGTTTTTGCAGTTGTACAGCAGACGGTTTACAGCGGTTGAGGGCAACACCACGTTTTACTCCGTTCCTAACGCTGAAATGGTGCAGCGATGGGCAACGGAGACACCACCAGGGTTTAAGTTTTGCCTGAAGTTGCCGAGAGATGTCACCCATCAAGGTTTGTTGGTACCTCAAATTCCAAGGGCGATCGCCTTCTTAGAACAGATGCAGGGATTGGGCGATCGCCTCGGACCCATCTTTGCCCAACTGCCACCTAGCTACAGCCCTGCCAGCCTGGATGACTTGAGCAACTTTCTCACTGCCTATGCGACCAAAACACCATTAGCAGTTGAGGTGCGTCACTCGGATTGGTTTCAGCCTTCTCACACAAACCAGCTCAACGCAGTGCTAGAAAAATTTGGCGTTGGGCGCGTTTTGCTTGATACTCGCCCAATTTATGAGTGTCCTGGCGATCCGCAGCTCAACTCCGAACGACGTAAACCCAAAGTGCCCTTGCAGCCGACCGTGACGGCAAACTTTAGCCTGATCCGCTACATCAGCCACCCTGAACAGGAGATGAATCAGCGGTTTCTAGCAGAATGGGTAACTCATGTGGATCAGTGGTTGCGTCAGGGCACACAGACTTATTTCTTTGTGCATTGCCCAGTTGAGGCGCGATCGCCTGCCAATGCTCGTCATTTTCAGCAGCTATTAGAACAGCACGGTGCGCCCGTTCCAGCTTTACCCTGGGAAGCGATCGCTCCTCCCCCTTCACAACTCAGTCTGTTTTAGTTTTGGGTCTTGTTACTCTTTATCTCTCCTTCTCCCTGCCGCTGCCGCTGCCCTTCCCTCCTGATAGGATGGAGTTCAGGTCACAATTGATGCAGCTAATACAAAGGTCACTATGGCTTCAGACGAAAAAAATATTGTTCCAACTCAGCCTTCTAAAGGGTTTCAGGCTCAGTCAGAATCTGCAAAGCCAGCAAAGGATGAGCGTCAACAGCTTTCTATCTACCGCAAATCCGAGCTTTACCCGTTACCTAACAATCGACCGATCGCCGACAACGATGTTGACAACCCAGATGAGCTAATGGGCTACCTGGACTAGGTTACGTCTTTTGCGGTTTCTGCCACCAGCAGATCGACTACATCCTCCATGCTGTTTCGGCGCTGGTATGCTTGCCGTTGCCGATCGGCACTCGTTCCATATTGCAAAGTGTGGTAGACGAGTTGAGAGACTTCATCCCAATCTCCCTGAGCCTCAAGAGCAGGTTTGACAAAGTTCAGCAGTTTGTCAATCATTTCACGAGCCGGAAGAGCCCGTTTATTGATCACATCAATCAGATGTTCTGTTAAGCCATGACGGGCAGCGTGCCAGTGAGCAGCCCGCAAAATCTCAGGACGAACATCTGTAAAGGGTTGATTTTCTGTCACCTCGCCATAGCAGGTTTGCGCCAGGGCACGGGTTAGCCCAGCGACCATGACGGCTTCGTCGATGGTGGTGCAGACATCGGTGACACGAAATTCGATGGTAGGAAAGCGTTCTGATAGGCGAACGTCCCAGTAGATTTTGGTGCCGTCTTTGATCGTTTCGGTCGCAATCAAGTCTTGGATGAGCGCATCATAGTCTGCTTTAGACTTGAATGCTAAAGGAAGTCCGGCCATGGGCCAGCGGCTCCAAAGTTCTGTTCTATAGCTTGCATAGCCTGTGTCTTCGCCTTGCCAAAAAGGAGAGCCTGATGCCAGTGCCAGCAAGGGAGACAGCCACAGACGGGCACGATTCATTACCTGGACGGCAATTTCGCGATCGCTCACTCCGACATGGACGTGACAGCCAAAGATAATCAGGTCGCGCATCAACTGCTGATAGTCCACAATTAAGCCTTTATAGCGCTCTCTGGGCGTCACCTGCTGGTCTGCCCATTTGGAAAAGGGATGCGTTCCGGCGGCAGCAATTTGGCTTCCGTCTTTGGCGGCAGCAGCAATGATTGCACCTCTCAGGCGAATTAGCTCTGAACGAACCTCTGCAAGGGTATGACAAACTTTTGTCGCAATTTCGATTTGCGAGAGGTACACTTCAGGCTGCACGGTGTCACCCAGGGTTTCCTGGGCGTTTGTTAAGATACGGGTGCCGTGAGGACACAGTTCTCGTGTGGTTGGGTCGATTATCTGATATTCTTCTTCGACACCGAGGGTAAATTCTTGGGCTTGGGGTGACATATCGGATATTTCCTTTCGTTAAAACGCCCCAAAAATATTCTCTTTGCAGGGGTGGGTAGCGATGAGTTTGAGCCTATGCATGATTGTAAGAGACGAGGCGGAGAATCTACCGTCCTGTTTGAATAGTGTCAAGGCAGCCGTGGATGAAATGGTGGTGTTGGACACAGGTTCAACAGATGAGACGGTGGCGATCGCCCAATCCTTTGGCGCACAGGTACATCACTTTGACTGGTGTGATGACTTCTCAGCCGCCCGTAATGCCGCGCTTCAGCACGTCACTGGTGATTGGGTGCTGGTTTTAGATGCAGACGAACGGCTGGAAACTGGAATTGTGCCTCAACTCAAGCAAGTGATGCAGCTAAACACTTGCCTGGTAGTGAATCTGGTGCGTCAGGAAATTGGGGCAACACAATCGCCCTATTCACTGGTGTCACGGTTGTTTCGCCGTCATCCTAAGATTCAGTTTTTGCGTCCTTACCATGCAATGGTAGATGATAGCGTTGCCGCAATTCTTCAGCGAGAACCCCAGTGGCAGGTGGTGGAGTTGCCAGATGTGGCGATTTTGCATGAGGGTTATCAGGCGGGGGCGATCGCCAGTCGCGATAAGCTGCAAAAAGCTCGAATGACGATGGAGCGTTTTCTAGTCAAGCATCCTGGCGATCCCTATGTTTGCAGTAAGTTGGGGGCATTGTATGTGCAAATCGACAAAGTTAGCTACGGGATTGAACTGCTAGAACGCGGCTTAAAGTCAGCGCAGGTTGATCCCCCAATTGGCTATGAGTTGCACTATCACTTGGGCATTGCCTACAGCCGCTTGCAGCACCTCGACCAGGCAGGAATGTACTATCAGTTAGCGATTCAGCAGCCAATTTTGCCCCGTCTAAAGTTAGGAGCCTACAACAACCTGGGTAATTTACGCAAAGCCACAGGCGATTTAACTGGAGCAAAAGCCGTCTACGAGCAAGCGCTGAGAGTTGATCCCAGTTTCACAATGGGTCATTACAATCTGGGCATGACGCTCAAGGCGATGGGGCAACTGGGGGAAGCGATCGCCCAATACCAGCAAGCCATTCAGCTTAACCCAAACTATGCTGAGGCTTACCAAAACTTAGGGGTAACGCTACTTAAGCTGGGTAAAGTGGCAGAGAGCCTAGCCGCCTTTGAACGGGCGATCGCCCTGCACCAACAGCATGACCCCACTGAAGCGCAGCGATTGCGCCAGGGTTTACAGGAAATGGGATTCCAAGTTTAATCAGGCATAGGTCATCAATTTGCCTGAAATGCAGAGTAGTTTTACCGATGAGTCTGAACGCAAACCTGAACGGGCTGCGTTAATTGTGGGAGCGGGTCAGGGAATTGGACTGGAGTTTGTGCGGCAGTTTTTGCAAGGCGATCGCGCCGATCTCCTCTTTGCTACCTACCGCAACCCAGAATCAGAACTGTTGTCTATCACCGATTCTCGCTTGCGCTGCCTGCCGTTAGATATTACAGAAGAAGCTCAAATTGCCACCATCATCGACAAAATTAAAACCGAGACAGCCGCCCTTCATAGCGTGATCAACTGCGTCGGTTTGCTGCACGATGGGGCGATGCAGCCCGAAAAGAGCATGCGGCATTTAAATTCAGAGCAGTTGATGCGTTACTTTCAGGTCAACAGCATTGGAGCCGTGCTGCTGGCAAAACACCTTCGGCCGTTGTTGAAGCACGGCGATCGCGCCATTCTAGCCACAATTTCAGCCAAGGTAGGCAGCATTGGCGACAACCAGTTGGGCGGATGGTATGGCTATCGGGCTTCCAAAGCAGCGTTGAATATGTTTATGCGAACCACCGCGATTGAATATCGACGCACTTGTCCTAGGGCGATCGTGGTGACGCTACATCCTGGTACCACAGACACTCAGCTATCCCAACCCTTTCAGCGGAGTGTGCCGCCCGAAAAGCTATTTTCTTGCGATCGCACCGTTCGCCAACTGCTAGCTGTCCTCGATCAGCTTCAGGAAAGTGACAGCGGTGAATTCTTTTCCTGGGATGGCAGCAAATTGCCCTGGTAGCTGCTGCATCACCAAGGGCTGCCAATCAGCGTAAACGCTGCCCAGTAGAAGGGGTGAGACAAGTCCTGGGTTTCATTTCTCACTACCCCATCCGGCAGAAGAATAGCGCCTGAGCGAGAGGTGTAGATTTCGCCATCCTGCAGTCGGACTTCGCCGTTGAGCATAGCAATCTGGGTCTGACGCAGTGCTTCTGCTTTAATTGGAACCTCGCGTAACTGTCCATAAAACTCGGTCATCAGGGCTAATGTTCCCTCATCACTGACGTACCAGAGGCTAGCCAGTGCTGACTTCACGCCTGCCTGTACTGCTAATCCGGCAAAGCCCAGCTCAGCTTGCTCGTCCCCTAGCGCCGTCCGACAGGCACTCAAGACCAGCAATTCCAAAGGAGGATTGCTCAGCCCGAGCTGGCGGATTTCGTCCAGCCGCAATTTCTGATTCCAGAACTGGATGTACGACTCGCCCAGTCCACCGGATCTAAATTCTCCGTGGGTTGCCAGATGCAGAATGCCGAAGGGACGCTGTTCTCGCTGCTGTCTAAGATTTTGTACCGTGAAGTCAGCATTGAGCAAAATCTCGCCCGGCCAAAGGTTTGGAACAATGGTTCGGAGTTCGGTTGGCACAGCGGGCAGAGGGAGTTGGTCGCTAAACTCAGAGGCACCCATCGCCAGAACTTCTAGGCTTCGCATATTGGTGTAGCGGGTGTCGGTGAGACTCAGGCTGGGCATTAACCCGACGCTGTATTTTTCGACCAGAAACTGATCGCCGTCATGCAGTGCCGCCAGAGGAATGAAGCGTAATCCTGTATCCAAAATAAAGGAAAGGTTTTCAATTTCCTCAGCCTGCAAGTCTTGCTCCAGGGGAGCAATAAGCCACTGGTAAAGTTGCTGAGCTGGGGGCAGATAGCCCGTTCCTAGCAGGCGAGGATCTGTGATTTGGCTGACTAGTTTGCGTCTGGCTTGTTCGACTTCGGCACGGGTTACGCCTGCCAGTCGCTTACGAATCGGTTCTCCACTTGAGGTGATGAGCAACAGTTCTAGTTCGTCAGTGGGCTGAGGTTGGAATGAGAGGGCAACGCTTTCATCCTGGCTCGACTGTCGTCCTAAATATTGCTCAAACTGCTGGCTGGCAGTTGCTTCTCGCTCGGCAAAGCCGGAGTTAAAGGTGCTTTCCACGGGAACAAAGCCGACGTAGATCAGCGCTGGTTTTACACCAGTTTCCTGCTGAATGTCTAGCAAGGTATTGCGAGCTGTTACCAGAGGTTGTGGGGTCGTAGGACTACTGCCCGTGTTGGAGTCGGGCTCGGATTGTGGCTCAGGCGTGGGGCGTTCGCAATTCACCTGACATTCAGGTCGCGGAATGATCGGGTTGCCAATACCAGGTTCATCGGGATCTTCTCTACCATCAGGACCATCAGGATCACCCGGATCAACACCAGGGTCCTCAAAATCAGTAATGATTCGAATATTTCCGACCGTGACGCTACCTCGAAAAGATCGGTTAGGCGGAGAAGAAATGGCAGAATCACCGCTGGTAATGGTTCCAGCCGTGCCATTGGTGGTACCGTCGCCGACGATGAAGGGAGTTTCTCCATTACCGCCATGCCGAATGGTGATGTCGCCGCCACCAGCTCCGCCAGAACTGAGAATGCTGACTCCCTCAGAATTGCCTTCTACTAGACCAGTTGCGCGAAAGAATCTCTCGGTCGTGATGTCAACCTGACCACCGCGTCCAAGCTGGCTAGAAGTGTTGATGGAGGTAACTTGAATATCGCCTGTAGGGTCAAGGGTGACACTGCCACCGTCGCCTGTGGTACCCGTTGCGGTGATCGCTCCCGTCGTAATCTCCGTGATGGCGTTGACCGAAATATTGCCGCCGCTGGTACCAGAACTGTTGAGGTTACCTGTCGTAATGGCAGTATCTGAGAAGAGACTAATTGCACCCCCCGCACCTGTACTGTTGCTGGTATCCAAGGCGGCTGTATTGATCTGACTGCCGTCCAGCAGAATACTGCCGCCGCTGGTCGTGACTGGTCCGGAGAAGGCGATCGCTCCCTCGCTCATCGTGCTCAAACTGCCGCCGCCGGTCGTGATCGCTCCCGTCGTAATCTCCGTGATGGCGTTGACCGAAATATTGCCGCCGCTAGTGCCAGAACTGTTGAGGTCGCCCGTGGTAATTGCAGTATCCGAGAGGAGGCTAACTGCACCCCCTGTACCTGTAATGTTGCTGGCATCTAAAGCGGCTGTGTTGATCTGGTTGCCGTCCAGCAGAATACTGCCGCCGCTGGTCGTGACTGGGCTGGAGAAGGCAATCGCCCCCTCGCTCGTCGTGCTCAAACTGCCGCCGCCGGTCGTGATCGCCTCTGTAAAGCTCACATCCCCCTGACTGGTCACCAGAAAAATTCCACCGCCTGTACTGATCGGGGCAGATACTGAAGTGGTCGCTTCACTGGTTAGGGTAAAGTCGCCGCTATTTGTGGCGATCGCCCCCGAAAGCAGAATTTCTCCAACGCTATCGATTGTAAAATCACCACCATCAGTATTGATTGGGCTGGAGACCGAGGTAGTACCACCACTCTCAATCCGAAAATTGCCGCTTCCTGTACTGACGGAGCCAAGAACTAAGGTTGCGCCTGAATTGAGGATAGTAAAGTCGCCACCGACGGTTTGCACTGCGCCAGAAAATGTCGTGCTGCCATTGCCGTTGATGGTGAAGTTGCCGCCGTCAGTGATGATATTGCCCGTCAGGTTAATGTCACCGCTGGGAAACAGACTAAAGCCGCCGCCATTGGTATCGAGGTTTTCGGGCAGCAGGACACTGCTGGGGCGAGTCACTCCACCAATGACAATTTCGCCGCCCGTGGACGATAGCCCGTTTCTCAGGTCAACCTCACCCGGTGTGTCAATCGTTAGAGCATTGGTTCCAGGAGCCGCACCAAACGAGAGTGGTCCAGTGGTGATGTTGCCTGCGGCCGTGAGGGCGATCGCCCCTCCTGCTCCACCCGTTAGATTCGTTGTGACGGTGCCAGCGCTGGTATCAATCCCTCCGGTTGTGCTGCTGATCGTGATTCCCTGACCTGCCGTGGCAATATTGCCCGTGACCACATTTTGATCTGCCCGTAGTGTCACGCTGGCATTCCCCTGCCCGGTGATGGTGCCGCCTGTAGTGTTGATCGAGCCACCGGTTCCGGTTGCTTGCAGCGTTACAGGATCATTAAAGGTGAGATCACCAAGCAAATTAACTTGCCCACTGCCGTCAGCCCGTCCAATTGTGATGCTGTCAAATCCATCCTGGAATACAGCCAACTCTGTAGCGAACAGATCAAGGAACAGTGGACCTCCAGCCGCATTTCCTCCTACTTGAATCGTATATTCGGGATTGGCGGTCTGAAGCAACACCGAACCCGTCCCTAAAATTGTGCTGTTGGGCAAGTCGATCGCATCTGCCGTGACGATCAGGTTGCCATCGCCCAGTTGTAGCGTAGCCCCATTGATGATGACTGCCGTACCAGCGTTAGGACTAGCTAGCTCCAGGGTGCCATTGCCCGTTAACGAGAAGGTGCCATTGGTGAGCGAAACCCCATTTTGAAAACTGGTACCTGTGAAAGTAATCCTGCTGGCATTGGATGAAATATTCCCCGATAGCTCTACCCCGCCCAGAGTTTGGTCGTTGCTACCGCTACCGACGATTGTGCCACCACCCGTATCAAGCCGTCCGTTGGGTTGAACTCGCAACGTACCCACACCGCTGTTGTCACTGTCAGCAGTTAAGACCAGGTTGAGCAAATCGCTACCCGCTACGCTGTCAAAGATTTCTGCGTTGATGTTGATGTCGTTTGCGGCTTGCAGCGTCAAGGTATTGCTGCCCGTTCCATCAAAGTCCAGTGCTGTTTGCAAGGTAATGTTGCCGACCTGCGCGCCTGCCGTTCCGGTGGAGACGATCACGTTTGCGCCTCCGGTGAGGGCAGCGATCAGATCGTCTACGTCTAGCACTGCGTTGTCATCGATCGCCGCAAACGGATCGTTCACCGTATCAACGCCATCCGTTGGCGCATCAACAATCGTGATGTTGTAAGGATCGATTAGCCAGGTTCCAGCCAAGCCATAGCGAGCAGAGACATCCGGTGCGCCATTCACGTCCAAAAAACCGCGGCTGCTGGTTTCTACCAGACCACCATTTCCACGCCGTACCCCACCTCTAGCACTCAAGCTGCCATAAACCCGCGTGGTGTCCTCTGACCAAACGATAATGCGACCACCATTTCCTCGCCTGAGCGCATCCGCGCTGAGGGTAGAGTTTTCGTCTACAAAGGTGACGCTGGCATTGGGAACGCTGCCTTCTCCCTGATAGTCACCGCCCATGCGAATGGTGCCGCCGCTATTGCCAGAGGCATTCAGAGTGGCATCGAGAAGAGCGACGCGATCGCCCAGAACGTTAATTTCGGGGGATTGGCGGTTAGGGGTTGAGGATGGGTGGGAGGCGTTGAGGGTGCCGGAGGCGATCGCCGTTCCCGGTTCGGTGGAAAGGGATAAGTTAGAACCCGTCAGGCTAACGGTGCCATCCCGATTCACAGTTACCCCTGTCGCGTGCTCCACATTTCCTGCTGTCAATAGCTCCGGCAACGACAGTGGCGTAAACGGTAACCCTAATCGCCCCCCAACCCGTGCCCCAATTGTCTCCAGGTCCAAGCTAAGCAGCCTTCCCTCCTGGCTAATTCGTACCAGATTTTCTCCAGGTACAGCCGCAACGGTGATCTGTCCGCCTGGTGCAGTTAGAATGCCCGTGTTGATCACGGTGCCACCTAGCAGGGTAAGCTGTTGCCCTTCACCAACTCGGAGACTTCCGGCATTCAAAATTGAGCCGGGCTGGGTGCTGGTAAAAGCAAAGGAACTAGGATTACCTACTAAGGAAGCGTAATTGTTGTCGGCGATCGCACTAAACCAGCGATTGCCAAACCCAATTCCGTCTGCTGTCGTTGCGGTAAAGGAACCTGATACATCTAACCGCGCACTTGCTCCAAAAATGATTCCAGCAGGATTGATCAGATACAGGTTAGAGTCACCGCCTGTGACTTGAATCAAGCCGTGGATGATAGACGCATCCCCCCCCGTAATGCGTCCTAGAATGTTTTGAATTTGAGAATTAGTCAGAAAATTGGCAGTCTGATCAGCATCCAATCCAAACTGATCAAAGCTGTGAAACAAATTTTCCCCATCACGAGAGAGTGCGCCACCATTGATGATGTAGCGATCGCCATCCCGGGTTACTCGTGTTCCTGCACCATCTTGAGCAGACGTAACCTGAGCCAGAGCTTGACTGGTGCCAACAAGTCCTGCGAGCGGAAGGCTTGCTAACAGCAGAACGATTCCTCGAATTACTCGGCTAATCACGGGTAATGTACTTTCCTTCTGATTGGGTAGCGCCCATCCAAGATAAGCTTGACCGTTCAAAACTCAAGCTCTTTCAGGCATCCCCATCATAAAACTTTAAATTTGGAATGCGTGGCAATCCCCCCCACCCCCTTCTCGCTCAATTTTCAGTCAGATTCTCAACCCTCAGCCTCACCCCGGATAAAGCTCTGTACCACTGTCCACACAGCCCAGAGCAGCGTCGGCACAAACAAAACAAGCATCAACAGTGCCAGCGCTGAAAAGGGAGATAACACGCTCAGCAACACCAACGCCAAAACCAAAACCATTAAAACAGATGGATTCATTGCTCTACTCAATTACTGCAAAAAACTATGACTTCACCCTAAAAAGAACTGCACTCATCAACCTCTAACATTGGGAGAGTTTTCTGAGATCTCACCTTTCAGTAAAAGAAGTATCTTTCTGATACTTCTTTCCAGTACTAAACCTTGAAATTTGCCTCCACCTTCAGGCAGAGCAAGTGGGGGTTGAAGCTGGTTCTTGAGTACGAGGTTCTGGCGTAACTGACCAGTCTACGATCTGATCTGGTTATCGCTTCAATTACTTCATTTAAGGGGAGTTAAAAAATGGCTTCTGTCAACCCAATTCAATTACAAAAGCACCTTAAAGGGATCGATTATCCAGTCGATAAAGAGAACCTAATTAAACATGCTAAAGGTCATGGAGCAGATGACAAGTTGATTTCGGTATTGAATCAACTGCCAGATAAAGAGTTTGAAACACCAGCAGATGTAAACAAAGCTGTGGGTAAAGTTGATTAGGAATGTTCGTTACTTGTTGTAGTTTATTGGTTCATCTTTTTGGATGAGATTATAACTTTCTAACACTTTGCTGATTCTCATGTAGGGGTGTAGCATTTGGAGCAAAAGCTCTTGATCTACTCTTGGGTTCGCATACCGAATGCCACGCCCTACAGCAGAGGAATTATGGCAAATAAACTGTAACAGAGTTGCTATATGTTAATCCTGCTTGGGAATTGAGCTTGGATTATGAGAGTATCCTTCTAGAAAAATTCTTGCCGAATTATTCTGAATTGTTTTTATCTACTGTCCTGCTAAAGTAATGCCAAAATTTGCCAATCCTGAAACATGGCAACAGGCTGAGCTATTAATGCAGCCTGCTTTTATTCGGGTCATCGACAATATTCGCAAACAGCTAGAGCAGTCTTCCTGGAAAGGCACCTATCGAGATGTGCAGGTTTGGGCTGAGGGGATTCCCGAAGAAACAAAGGCGATCGCCCTCCACCTCCAACAACAGCTCGCTGATGCCACACCTGAACAAGCTGCTGATATCGAAGAACAGTTAGCTCGATTGCCTCAACCTTACCCTGGCTACGAACTCTGTCTCCAAAAGCACGATCATCAAATCAACGTCGATCTGTGGCAACTGTGTTATCAGATCTGTTTTCGAAATTATGCTCAGTTGGAGTCAGGCGAAACTGAAGTCGTTGAAATTGACACTAACCTGATCGACGAGACAGGCGATGTAGATTGGCAGCAGTTGGACGCAAAAGCACAGCAGTTTGTTGGACGGGTTTTTGACGAGTTGTCTGCGATCGCCAACTCATAAGGGTCCGAACTCGGTAAGATCCGGACAGATAGTTTGACCGCAGGCGCAAGAAAAGCAGCATGAATCAGGAATTACGAAACCTCCAGGCAGCAGCAGGTGCAGTATTTGTTGAGGTTGCAGGGACTTCCGTTCCGAGTAGCTTTGGCAACGAAGCAGCAGCACTTCAGGCAGCACAAACGGGCGTGGCAGTATGCGATCGCTCCCACTGGGGACGTATTCTAGTTTCTGGTGATGACCGCATTCGCTTTCTGCACAACCAGACCACCAACGATTTCAATCGTCTTCAACCTGGGCAAGGTTGTGACACCGTATTTGTCAACTCTACCGGACGCACTGTCGACCTCGTAACCGCCTATGCGCTAGAGGATGTTGTGCTGCTGCTGACTTCCCCCAACCGCCGCAAATACTTGATCGAATGGATGGATCGGTTTATCTTTTTTGCTGACAAAGTAGACTTGAAGGACATCACGGACACCACTGCCGCCTTCAGTTTGCTGGGAAATGAAAGTGATGCGCTGTTGCAAAAACTTGGGCTGGATGAAGCGATTGCACAGCCTCACGCAACTCACCATCTAGTCAATCTTGCTGGGATAGAAACCCGCATCGCCACGGGTAGCGGTCTAGCAACTCCCGGATACACGCTAATTGCGAATGCCGAGCAGTCAGCGGCTCTCTGGCAACAACTCACCGAAGCAGGCGCAGTTCCGCTAGGCGAACAGACCTGGGAACGCTTGCGAATCGAGCAGGGCCGCCCCATGCCCAATTCTGAACTCACTGAAGACTACAATCCTCTGGAAGCAGGACTGTGGCGCACTATTTCGTTTAGCAAAGGCTGTTACATTGGGCAGGAAACGATCGCCCGCCTTGATACATATAAAGGCGTAAAACAGCAGCTTTGGGGAGTACGACTCAGTCAATCTGCAATTCCCGGTGAACCGCTACTGGTTGGTGAGGAGAAAGTCGGCAAACTCACCAGTCTGATTGAAACCGAGCAAGGACTGTTGGGACTAGCCTACGTTCGCACCAAAGCAGGAGGGGCAGGGCTAACGGTTAATGTTGGGGCTGGAACAGGGGAGGTCGTGGATTTGCCTTTTCTAACGCGCGATCGCATCGTTTAGGAGGTGAATTAAGGAGGAATGGGCTAACTTTAACTCCTTGTCTTTCCAAACGCTTTGATTTTATCGATGGAATTGTTAACTTGCTTCGTTTTTGAATTAGCACAGCCTTTCCGCAATGCTCATGGAATTTCCAAGAAAGGGTGCAATTGTACTAGGTATTAGTAATATTAATGACAGAAGCTTTTCGTCTTTGTTCACCTAAAACTAAACTCCGCCCTATTGTGGCGAGTCTTCCTCACAGTGGTTTAGTGATACCAAGGGACGTTGCACAAGCTTTGAACAAAAGTTTCGAGAGCTATCTTCCTAATCAGGATTGGCATCTCGATAGATTGTATGATTTTCTGCCTAATCTAGGTATCACAGTCCTAAAAGCTGTTTGTAGCCGCTACGTTGTTGATCTAAATCGACCGATTAGAAATCCATTGTTTGGTAGTTTTTGGCGATCGGTTATTCCTGAAGAAACTGCCTTCAATACACTGCTCTACCAGAACACTCCGTCTCGAAAGCAAATTGAAGAGCGAATTGAGCAGTTTTATTATCCATACCATAGGCAGCTAGAAGAGTTACTCAATCAGATGATTGACCAATTTGGTCGAGTCTATCTGTTAGATCTACACAGTTTCTTGGGGTTGATTGTTGACGAAGTCTGCTTAGGCAATGTCAATGGGCAAAGTTGTTCCGAATTTTTAATCTCTACTGTTGAATCTGCTTTCTCTGCAAGTGGCTATCAAGTTGTTCGTAATAAAGTTTTTAGTGGCGGGTATATTACGCAGCATTATGGGCAAATGCCTCACGTTGAGGCTTTACAGATTGAGATTCGATACCCCACATATTTAAAGCAGACACAGCTTGACCAAGACTATGTTCCTGACTGGGATGTGTCGGAGTTTCATCAAGCAAAACTTAATTTCGAAGCTATCTTCAGTAAGATTGCAAATTTATGTTCTGAGCACCTGCCAACAGGCTAACAATTGATACGTCCTGGGTTCTGAGAAGTTATCTCGTAGGTTGGGTGAAGCGAATGCGTAACCCAACAGAATCTGGGTGAGTGTTGGGTTGCACGTTGTTTCACCCAACCTACATCAGAAGATTTGTCAGTCAACCAGGCGTTTCGAGGCATAGTCTTATTGGAGTACAAACGAATTCCTTCAAAGCAGCGCCAACAATGTCCTTAAGCTCAACCATTCGCCGTTTAACTTGCCAACATCTGTCGTTGTTGGTTTTAGCGGTTAGCTGGCTCCCGTCGCCTGTCTGGGCTGCCTCAGCAGGTGAGTATCGGCAGCAGGGCTTAGCCTATCGGCAGCAGGAACGGTTTCCAGAGGCGATCGCCGCTCTCCAAAAAGCCGTCGAACTGGAACCCCAAAACGTCTCCGGTCGAGTACTGTTAGGCTGGACACTGCACCTGGCAGGGCAAGAGACGGAAGCCGCCAATGCACTGGTGATGGCGTTTTACCTAAATCCGCAAGATGTTCCTACCCTCAATGCTTTAGGAATTGTTTACCTGGTGGGCGGCGACCTGACCACTGCCGCTATCACTCACGCTTGGGCTGCAGCGCTGCAGCCCGATAACGAAATTGCCTACTATAACCTCAGCCTCACCTATCAGCGGATGCAGCAGCATGACTGGGCGATCGCCACTGCCACGCGTGCCACTGAGCTAGAGCCGACGAATCCACATCCACTGGTTGCGCTGGCGATCGCCCACTGGAGCAAAGGTGAACAACCCGAAGCAAAACAGACCTATCAGCAAGTACTAGGATTGGACGGGCGATTTGGCGATCGCCCCTTCCTCGACCTTGATCTAAAACGAGCTGCCTTCAGCCCTGAGCAAATTCAACTTGCAAAACAAGTTCTCTCAGAGTCAGAGTAACCTTACAACATTCCTACTGCCGATTCAGCTTGCGATAAAGCATTGCCTGAACAGGTTGTCCCTGACGAAAATGGCGTTCAACCACGGCTCGCACCTCGTCAGGATGCACTTTGGCGTACCAAACCTCGTCAGGCAACACCAACACCATTGGCCCGTTGCCGCACTGCCCTAAACAGCTAGACGCAGTAATTGACACATCGGCGATCGGATGTGCTTCAAATGCTGCCAGAACCTTCGCAGCATTCTGCTTGCGACAGGTTTTGTTTTGGCAAATCAACACATTTCTCGTAACAGTCAAAACTCCAGCCTCATCATGCCAACCCCTTCGATGCTAACCATTCTGGGTTAAACAAGCGGGATTGATAGCGGTTGCCGCCATCACAAAGAACGGTGGCAATCGTGTGACCTGGACCAAGTTGTTTGGCGATCGCCACTGCTGCGGCAACATTGATGCCAACTGAGCCCCCCATGAATAAGCCGTCTTTCTCCAAAAGCTGATAGATCACGCTTAGTGCTTCCGGATCGTGAATCTGAATTGCGTCATCGATCGGTGCTCCTTCCATATTGGCGGTGACGCGACTGTTGCCAATTCCTTCAGTAACGGAGCTTCCTTCGATTTTGATTTCACCCGTTTTGGCATAGCTGTACAGTCCGCTGCCCATTGGGTCTGCTAAGACGCACTTAATTTCTGAATTCTTTTCTTTGAGAAACATCGAAACTCCGGCATAAGTGCCACCTGTGCCAGTCGCGCAAGTCCAGGCATCAATTTTGCCGTTGGTTTGCTGCCAGATTTCGGGACCAGTGGTTTCGTAGTGCGATCGCCGATTTGCCAGATTGTCAAATTGGTTTGCCCAGATTGCGTTTTCCATCTCTGCTGCTAACCTGCCAGAGAGTTTCACATAGTTGTTCGGGTCACGATAAGGTACTGCTGGAACGGTTCGCACCTCTGCACCTAGTGTTCTCAACATATCGATCTTTTCCTGCGACTGCGTATCAGGAATTACGATCAGACACTTATAACCTTTGGCATTGCAAATGTGTGCTAGCCCAATGCCCGTATTACCCGCAGTGCCTTCTACAACGGTGCCGCCTGGTTTCAACAAGCCTCGCTCTTCCGCATCCTGAATGATAAACAGAGCTGCCCGATCTTTAATTGACCCACCCGGATTGAGGAACTCGGCTTTCCCCAGGATTTCGCATCCCGTTTCTTCGCTAAAGCTGTGCAGCCGAATGAGTGGTGTGTTACCAACTGCTCCCACAAATCCATCTCTAATATCCATGCCCAAATTCCTGAGTTCTTTTCCTGCCAAAATTCTAAAGCTTTGCCTAACGCTGTTTAATCTATCTCTACCCTAGACTTAACAGCGAACTTTGGGATGAACAGTTTTGAGTTTTGAATTTTGAGTTGGCTTAAGATGAAATTGCACCTTTTGTTGCCTGTGCCGTATGGCGATCGCCCCCACCACCAAACCAGCTCAAATTTTTTATCCCAGTTCCGACGGTGAACCTGTGGCAGAAACTTACATTCATTTCTATGCTCTGCTGGTCACGCTAGAAGTTCTCAGACAATACCTGGAGGGTCGTCAGGCAACAGTATTAGGAAACCAGTTTCTTTACTATGCCCAGGGTTTTCCTAAACTACGGGTTGCGCCTGATGTAATGGTAATTTTTGACGTTGCTCCGGGTGGGCGGGACAACTATAAAATCTGGGAAGAAGGACAGGTGCCGTCTGTCATCTTTGAAATGACTTCCAAGGGCACTCAAAATCAGGATCAGCACTTCAAGAAAACGCTATACGAACAGTTGGGCGTGCAAGAATACTGGCTGTTTGATCCGAAGGGCGAGTGGATCAAACAGCAGTTGCAGGGCTATCGCCTGCGAGGAGAGCAATATGAACCGATCACGGATGGTCGCAGCGAACCACTACAGCTTCGCGTAGAAGTTGATGGGCAATTGCTCGCTTTTTATCGGGAGGACACAGGCAACAAACTGCTGATTCCTGGTGAATTGGCTCAAGCTTTGCAAGAGGAAATGGCGGCAAGGCAACAAGCCGAAGAACGCGCCCAAGAAGAACGTCAGCGCGCTGAGCAAGCTGCTTTACAAGTTGAGCAGTTGAAGCAAAGATTGCGATCGCTTGGGATTGATCCAGATGCCAACCCCGACGCGGAATCAGCAATTTAGGCTAAAGATACTTCTCAACCGCAGTCGTGAATGTCTCGTAGGGGGCAACGCCGACCAGGTTTTCTACCAGTTCGCCATCTTTGAACACCATCACTGCCGGGATGCTGCGAATGCTGTATTTCTTAGCAGTTTCTTTGTTCTGGTCTAAATCAAGCTTTACAACCTTTGCCCGTCCGTCATACTCTTCAGCCAACTGATCGATCAAAGGAGCAATTTTACGGCAGGGACCACACCAGCTAGCCGTGCAGTCAACGACTACCAGCTTCTCGTCAGCTAGCAGTGTATCAAAGTCACTGTCCTGAATATAAGCGGCGGTTCCCATGATTGTGTCCTCTGAGTTGGGGCGATCGCTAAAGCAGTTGTAGACTGCACAAACGGTCAAGTCCCCTTCACTATCCCACGTTTAGGGACGGCTCAGTGAAGTGGATTGCTCAATCAGCCGCTGAAACTCTACCAAAGCTGCTTGATGCTGCTCCTCAGCAACCCAGGTAAAGTCATTGTGCCCTGCGCCCTCTACCCACAGAGAAAGCTTTGGTTCCGGTGCAGCGTCGTACAGCCTTTGACCATGCTCTACGGGAATATCTGCATCTGCCTCGCCATGCATCACCAGTACAGGGCAATTGACCTGAGCAATCCTTCGCACACTAGGAAATTTGTCAAACGGCAGGATGGGGATAGGCACCACTACTCGAAACGCAGAGGTGAATGTACTCTCCAAAATCAGTCCGGCTACCGAATGGCGAGTCGCCAGCTCAACGGCTGACCCTCCTCCCACCGATCGCCCATAAAGGATAACTTTGTCAGGAGAGACCCCAATCTGCTGAATGAGATACTGATAAGCCGCTTCAGCCTCTTCATAGGCATTGCGTTCACTGGGTTTGCCGTCACTGGTGCCATAGCCGCGATAGTCATACGCAAAAACGCCAAATCCCCAGCTCTGCAAGCGGATTAGCATCGGCTGGATGTCTCCCAGGTCTTCCGCATTACCGTGAATGTAGAGCAGGGTGTAATCTGCTTCTGGGTTAGGCAGGTATGTGGCTGAAATCTTCTCACTGTCACTGACGGGCAGCTTAAGAATGTTTTCTGTGTCCTGGTAGCTGGCAGGCTGAGGCAAGAAAATCATTCTATCTGCCACAAAAAAGACATACACCATAAAAAAGGTGTAAATGAAGACCAGCGATCGCCCCAGCCTTTTCCAACTGAGTTCTCCAATCAGCAGCTTTCGCCATTTTGATTGCGGCATGACACCCTACAGCAAAATTTGGGTAGACCGTAATTCTACACGCAAACAAGTATAAATGGATATGAGTAAAGTTAGGTGGCGATCGCTCTTATCTCGTACTGCCGCTATTTGAACCAGGTTTGCTTGAGAGCATCCTGATCCCAATTTGCTAAGGTTGCTGCTGCGCTGTAAGTGCTTTGGAGAAACGCCATCAGTGCGCGATCGGGGTCGTTAGCCTCGCGTACGGCATCAAGCGGCAAAACAAATTCTCCCAGTCCCTCATGGAAAAAGGCAGACTCAGGCTGGACGGGTGCCTTCCCAAACCCATCAGGAGCAGGATAAGCGTAAGAATAAAACGCAGGATAGCCCAATCCTGCACCCGGCCAAAATCCAGCGCTACTCACTTCCTGAGAATAGGCTTCTTTAGCAACAGCATCGGGTAAGTGAGGAACACCACCCGGATGCTCTGGTGCAGAGCGCCCTGAAAAGCGTGTTACTGCCATGTCAAAGCTGCCCCAAAAGAAATGTACAGGGCTGACTTTACCCGCAAAATGAGAGCGAAACTCACGCAAGACGCGCTCGCTCTGTAGCAGCACTCGCCAGAAACGATTGGCATACTCTGCATCATAGGACTTGTGAATTTCGTCTTGTTCAAAAGGAATGGGATCAGTAACCTCATTCGGACTGGTATTGATCTTGATGGAAATATCAAGGTCAGCCAAAGCCTGCATCACTGCTCGGTAAAAGTCTGCAACAGAGCGTGGGGTCAATTCAATAATTCGTCGCTGCCCTTCGCTGGTGCTGATTTGCAGTTGATGGTCGATGAAATCAAAGTCAATTTGAAAAACACGGCTACCGTAAGGAATCGTTGTGGTCGTCAGTCCTCGCGCCGTCAGATATAGCGGCAAGTGCCAGGAATGGTTAATCCAGGGAGTTTGCACCATCCGAATCTTGCCCACAACCTGAGTCCACATATGTAAGGTCGTGTATGTGTCCTGCCAAGCATCAAGAGCCAAACTAGGCCAAAGGTCAGACATGTGATTTCAGATATAGAGGATTGGAGAAGAATTCTAGTTTGCGAGAAGTTTAACACCTTGGTGCTTGGCTGCTTCCACTTCGTAGCATTTTAGAATGAGCGATGAAAGTTTATCTAGATCGCCAACGGAGGAGATGATGACCCTTGATGCTGCATCTCCCAATGAAGTTGACATTTCTTGAACCTCAAATTCGGGTGCAAGTATTTTGACATCTTCAATAGATAGCCGAGTAACAAAACTTTTTCTTTTAGAAGACAGATAAAATCTCAGGAACCACCAAGTAGTTTTACCTGCATTCACACCAAAATAAGAAACGACATCTCTATATTTGACTTCTAATTGATAAAGCTTAGAAGTTGCTGCGATCTCCTTAACTTTCCCAAAAGCTTCTAATTCTTCTGCTGTCGTCTCTACTTTGGATTCTTCTACATCAGGCTCTTCTTCATCTTCTACTTCAGCAATGTCGTCTTGAATTGTAGGTTTGAGATCTTCATGAACATGGCTCATCTCTTGGCTAATAGAGCGAGTCATCAACTCCACTAAACTACTTTGGATTGCTTTTTTAACAATTGGCTCAAATCGTTGGATCTTCTTGTCGTTAATTTGACCTTCAATTTTGTAAGTAGGAGAGGTTTTGCTAAGCTCTTTGAGCAAGAATCTCATGAACTCCTCAGATGGGGAGCGCAATATTCCACCAACCAATTCTGTCATGCCTTTGACATAGACTAGCTCTTCGGCATGACGTTTGATTGTGCTTTCATTGAAATTATCTTTGTGGAAAAACTTTAGATTCTCTAAATCTTGTAACTGGAGTTTAGACTAAGCGCAGCAGTGAGGAACTAAAAAAGAGCAGCCATAGAAAGAAACTGACTGCTCCTGGCATTGTGAGAAAAGAACCACCAATCCTCAGATGCCGATA